>CBDUNP010000122.1:0-8429 GCA_965368605.1 uncultured bacterium
GTGTCGCGCACCTGCGGCGGGATGGGGCAGTTCACGTCCCGCCCGACCGGGTCGATGTGTGGCTGCGCCGGGCTGTACGCCAGGATGTCTCCGAACCCGGCCGGCCCCTCGACGAGCTGGTCCAGGATCGCCCGCCCGACCGCGATCCCCGACATGCCCGGCGGCGCCTGCGTGAAGATCATCTTCATCGCGCCCACGTCCTGATGCAGCATGTCAAGCTGTCTGTCGGCGTATCCCGGATCAAACAGGCACCAGTCGCCGCGCACCACGATCGCGGTCTCGGCGTCGTGCGCCTTGATCGCTTCTGCCAGGGGCCCCGGTGGCAAGAGTTCATCGTAGCTGCATGCGCCGCCCGGCCCGCCGCGCCAATGCGGCTGCGCCCACTGTCGTGCTGTCGTCCACCGCGGCGTCAGCCGATCGTGTAGACCCTCGGCTGCGACAAACGACACGACCGGCTTACTGATCTTGAGCTTGGCCGTATCAATCAGCGACATCGGGTCCTGCCCCGGCGGGTGAATCAAGACGATCTTCTCGACACGCTTCACCGACGCCGCCCGGCGGACCGTGTGTTCTAACACGTTCGCATCCCCGATCCGGTCGCTTAGTTTGGCGCACAACCCAAGCCGGCTGGTCTGTGTGTCGGTGGGGATTAACGCGATCGTGGACATCGTAAGTCTTCCTAGGCGGGCATCGCGGTCGACGTGTCCGGCCGTGTGATGATCGGCGGCGTGGTTTTGATGCTTGCGGGCTGTGCGGGTTTTGGCTTCGCCTTCTCGTAAGATTCATCGACGCGCTGCCTGGCCTCATCCAGGATGCTAAGCGCCTCGTCGCACGCCTGTGTCAGCCAGTCAAGGTTCTCGATGTCCCGGCTGATCTGCTGGGTCTGCCGATCGAATTGATCCTTGCTGACGTGTGAGATCGAGCGGTCGGCCTTGGCGCGTTTGTACGTCCCGATGGTGTTCAGTGAATTAACCAGATTGAATGCCGCCGCCAGCTCGTGTTCGACGTGACGCTGCATCTTATTTAGTTGTTGAAACAGCTTGCTGACCCGGGCCTGGTCACGTTGATGTTCCTGCATCTGCCGGAGGATCGTGATCGACTTCTGCGAGGTCATACGCAGGTCTTTGGTTTCGGCCAGCCGGTCGCGCAGGATCGTGCGCATCTGACCGAGGCGATTTTTATCTAATTCCATCGACGGGATCGGAAGCTTGGGGACCGGGCGTGTCGCGTGTTCTTTGAGTGCCTCGGCGAGTGTCGTGATCGTGGCGTGTTCCTTGCGGACGCCGCCCTCGGTCGCGTCGAGGATAGTCTGCGGCGCGGTGGCGAAGTCGCGCTCAAACTGTTTGAGGTACGTCACCATCTGCTCGTCGGTGAAGATCGGTCGGCCGTGGATGTCTTCCGTGCGGCGCAGGTGCCCCTTCATCCGTACGACGCGCTTCCACTCCATCATCTCGATCGTGTTGAATGGATTCAGTTCGCTGGACCAGACCTGATGCACCGCCGTGCCCGGCGCGTAGTACAACCCGTCGGAGAAGCCCAGGTCCTGCCCGATAAAGATGATCGGGTCGCAGCCCAGGTGCTGTGCCAGGTAGAACGACAGGTGCGCGACGGTTGCCCCGGCCTTGAGCTTGATACGTGGCTTGGCCAGGCGGTCGACCAGCAGATCATTGAACTGCGAATGAGGCACGCGGATCGGACCGGGGAACCCTTCCAGCACCGTCCGGTGGGCTTTGGGCTCGGCGACCAGCGTGACGTCCGGCAGCGGTGGCAGCCCTTCATAAAACCGGCTGGAGATGTGCGAGTAGTCCAACGCCGTGACAAAGTCCGGCCGGATCCCCCGGGCCAGCAGCGGCTTGAGCGCTGTCTGTGCCGCGATGACGACTACATTCGCCCGCGTTTCGGGGTCACTTAATAAATCAATATTCTTGACAAGCCCCGGCCCCGCCGCGACACAGACCGCGGGGTACCCCTTGACGATGTTGTGAAGCTCGTCTGTGTCTGCCCCGGCCACGTAATGATCAATATTGCTCGCCAGGTTTCGGCAGGTCCGCGCCGCGTTGACCAGGGCCGTCGCGACGTTGGTCCGACAAAACGCCAGAACCTCCGCGACCAGCGTGCTGAAAGCCTGAATCTCGGCATCACTTCGCTGCCTGCTTGGCGGATGGGTTAATAAGTGCGTGCCCTGCGTCACCGTCCCGGCGTGCCTCTCGATCCGTTCAAGCAGCCCTGCTCGATCCGTTATGCTGTCCGCCAGGATCAGCTCACCACGCATCAGCCAGACCCGGTGGTCGACCCTCTCAAGCACCGCCCGCCAGACGCCCGCGTCCGCCTCGAAGACGATCAACACACCCTGTTCGCCCATCGCCTTGTGCAACGCCGAGACGTGATACCCAACCCCCAGCCCCAGCACGACTACACAGGCGATCTTGTCGTGTTCGATCCCCTCGATGAGTTTCCCGGCTTCTTTTTGTGGGTCGTATTTGCTGGCCAGCCACAGGGCCCGGCCGTTGTGCTCGACGCTGGCGGTCATCGGCCCTGAACGGGATTCAGTCCACTGCAGAGCTGTCGGCGGTGCGTCTTCGATCCGTTTAGCCAGCTGCGGGTCGCGTTGACGCAGGATCGAGAGGTTCTGCTGGAAGATATCATTGGGTGTGGGCATAACGTCTTAGTATTATCGGAACTCGGCGGCTGATTTCTTGATATTCTGCATGCGGTCGATGTGACTAACCCCACCGGCTGTCTGGATTTGCCTGCGGGTGTCCGGGCGGCAAAGATGTGATGATGAACCTTGATCCGCCCCCCATGCTTGAGCACCTGTTTCTTGAGTCGCCCTGGCCGGTGATGGCGGTCTGTGTGGTGGCATGTCTCGTGCTGCTGTTTCTCTGGCAGCAGCGTCGGAAGAAAGCCCTAGGCCTGTTTGCGATGGTCCCGATCCTGATCGCCGCAGGTGTATGGTTCCTCGCCGGTGCGGTTACCACCGGGCGGGAACAACTGATCCGTGACACGCAAAGCCTCGTTGCCGCGACCGCGCCGCTGGATGCAGCGGCGCTGGATAAGCTGATCGACCCGTCCGCCACGGTCAGCGGGCCGGATGGCTCGGTCTGGCTGGCGTCGGGGCAGCTTCGGACACGCCTCAAGTCGGCGCTAAGTCGGGTCAGCCTCAACAGCCAGCGCACCCGAAACATTCAGGCCATCGCGCACGACACCGGTTGGGGCGAGTCCACCGTCATCGTCCGCTCGGATATCTCTGGGGGGTCGCCGGTCAACACCGGCTGGCGGCTGACCTGGCAACGCACGCCCGGCGAAGACGACGCCTGGCGGGTCGTTGATATACGATGGTTGCGGTTCCAGGGCCTAGAGGTCCAGCGGGGCATGATGCCCTGATATGAAAGGTTGTTCCATGCTGATGCCTCCATGTAATCCGCGCCAGACAATACCCACCACTCCCGTGTTGTGGTTATGTCTTCTGACGTTGTTGATCCTGACGCCAGCTAATCTTCTGGCTCAAGACACTGAAACGGTCAACCTTCGCCCTAAGTGGATTGAAGGGCAGACTTCCCGGTACGAGGTCTGGTCCAGCCGGACTCAGCAGGCCACCGTCTCGCTGGCCGGGCAGAGCCGATCTACCAGCCTGGAGATGGTCAGCCTCGGCGAAGTCCAGTGGACCGTCGACAAAGTCAAGGCCGACGGCTCCGCACAATGCACCATGACGCTGGACTGGCTGACGCTGGAATACACCCCCGAGGGCGAGAAGGCGCTGGTCAACGATTCCCGCAAAGGCACCGGCGACATCGAACCCTATCACGCGCTACTCAAAGCCATCACCGGCGTTCCGATCAAGATCACCGTCGCACCCGATGGCACGGTCACCAAGGCGCAGGGCATGAAGGCCATGGCCGCTAAAATCAAATCCGACTACAAGGACATGATCCCCGAGGAGCTGGACTTCATCGAGACCGCCACCGACCTGGCGGCGCTGGTCGCCGCGCCCGAGTCGATCGACGTCGGCAAGAACTGGAAGACCAAACTCAAGTGGACCTGGTCCGACGCGCCCTTCAAGGGATACATGCACCACGACCAGACCTACACACTCGCCAGCATCGAAGACGTGGACGGCCTGCCCCTGGCGATCATCGACGGCCAATCCAAGCTCAAGCTCGAACTGGACCGCTCCGATCTTCCCGAGGGGATGCCCCCCTTCGACGTTAAACTCGTCAAAGGCGATCTTCAAACCCAGGTGATGTTCGACCTGTCCCGCAACGAAGCGGTCGGGCGCAACTCGATCCAGACCACCACCTTGGATATCACCATCCGCACGCCAAATACGACGATCACCCGCCGGGTCCAGGAAACGCTCCAGACCCAGGCGCTTCGGATCGAAGAGGAATAACGTTAAGCGGTTCGTGATTCATCGCGGCGATGATGACCGGGAATCGACTGACATGCCTAAAGTCGCCTTCACCCAGAACCTGCAACGCCACCTGTCCTGCGAGACGGTTGATGTTCGGGGGGCGACCGTCGCCGAGGTGTTCGAGGTGGTTTTTTCTGAGAACAAAGCTCTACGCGGATACGTCCTGGACGATCAGGGGGCTGTGCGCAAACACATCGCGATCTATGTCAATGGCGAAACGATCAACGACCGTAACACCCTGACCGATCCGCTTAACGAGTCGGACGAGGTTTATGTGATGCAGGCGCTTTCTGGCGGTTCATAGTTGAACCTCTTGATGCATGGGTTTCATATAGAAGAAAGGGCGGAGCCATGAGCGGGCGGGCTTATATCGCGACACGTAAGGGGTTGTTCACATTGGTTCGCACTGCCGAGGGCTGGTCCGTTGCGTCCGCAGACTTCCTCGGCGAACACGTGGTCAATATCGGGCAAGACCCCCGTAGCGGCAGGCTCTACGCCTCATTGAAGCACGGCCACTTCGGCCCGAAACTGCACCGCAGCGACGACGCCGGCAGGACCTGGCAGGAGATCGGCACGCCGACCTACCCCAAGCGCCCGGACGATGTCCCCCCAACCATGTGTCCGGCCCGCAACATCGAGATCCCCTGGAGCCTGGATATGGCCTGGGTCATCGAGCCCGACACGACTACCGAGGGCGGGCTCTGGTGCGGCACGATCCCCGGCGGCCTGTTTCGATCAGCCGATCACGGCGATAACTGGGAACTCGTGCGAACGCTCTGGGACCTGCCCAACCGTGCTAAATGGTTCGGCGGCGGGTATGACTTCCCCGGCATCCATTCGATCCTGGTCGATCCCAACGACCCGCAGCACGTCACGGTCGGCATCTCTTGCGGCGGCGTCTGGACCACAAATGATGCCGGGCAGGCCTGGGACGTGCGTTGCAAGGGGCTTCGCAATGCCTACATGCCCCCCGATCAAGCCGACGACCCGGATAGTCAGGACCCGCACATTCTGGTGCAGTGCCACGCCAAGCCGGATCACTACTGGATCCAGCACCACAACGGCATCTTTGTTTCAACCAACGCCGGGGTGCAATGGGCAGAGATCCAAGAAGCGGGGCCGTCCACGTTTGGCTTCGCCGCCGCGGTTCACCCCGAGGACCCAAACACAGCCTGGTTCGTCCCCGGGGTCAAGGACGAGCAGCGCATCCCTGTTGATGGCAAGTTCGTCGTTACGCGCACACGCGACGGCGGGAAATCTTTTGACGTGCTTACGCAAGGCCTGCCCCAGCGGCACGCCTACGATATCGTGTATCGTCACGGTTTTGCGATCGACCGCACCGGGAACAACCTGCTGATGGGTAGCACCACCGGCTCGGTCTGGTCCACCGCCGATCAGGGCGATACCTGGGTCCTGGTGTCTGCTAACCTCCCGCCTGTGAATGCGGTGCAATTTTCCGCCGAATCCGAATGAGTAACCAGCTAAGAATCAAGGTGAAGTGATGATGAATAGTGACAAGAAGTCCATGCAGGCTGACCGTGTGCTGGTGCTGGTTGGTGCCGTACTCGGCCTTACCGCGATCGTTGCCGGGACGTTCGCCGCACATGTCGTCCCGGATTATCTGGACGAACGCGCGATGAAAACATTTGAGACCGCTGTGCGCTACCACACCTACCACGCGTTGGCAACGATCGCCGCCGCGTGGGTCTGGTCACGCTGGCCCGGGCGCATGCCGATGCTGGCCGGCTGGATGTTTGTGGCGGGTGCCGTATTGTTCAGTGGTAGCCTGTACGTCCTCGTGTCCACCGGGGCGAAGTGGCTGGGCATGGTCGCCCCGATCGGCGGCAGCGCCATGATCGTCGGCTGGCTGCTGCTGGCGATGTCGCCGTTCACATCCACGAGCGAATAGCCCACCCGTTATTCACGAGCAACAAGCCAGATCGGTTGATGCTTGAATCCAGTCGTGCTTACACAACAGACGACTCGTCGTCGGATTCCCACAGTCCAAACGCCGGGGTGTAGCCGTTGTCGTCGGCATCATTAAACGCAGATCGCTGCTGTGACCGGTGATTGGCGATCGCCAGCCCGTTGTTTTGCCCGGCTCGTGTCTGCTTCTGCATGGCTTGACGCTCCGACTGGCTGGCGCTCTGTTGGGTAGCCGCCTGTTGTCGGGTTTGTGAAGTTGCAGGCGTAGTTTCGGTTACCTGTTGGGCCTGTGCGACCGACTCCTCTTGCGTGCCGCTCGTCTCAGCGACAGGTGGTGTCCCCGCGTTCCAGTTCCCAAGCACGACGTTCAGGTCGTCGATCCCGACAAACCCATCACCGCTTGGGTCGGCCAGCGGATTGCCCGGCGGGACCGCAAGGTTCCAGTTGCTTAGCACGATGTTCAGGTCATCGATCCCGACAAACCCATCGCCATCCAGGTCGCCCGCGATCGCGGTGGTCGTTTCGATCGTGACCAGGTAATCACCGAACGACCCGGTCTGCGCATCCACGCTCAGGTAGAACAGCCCGTTAGTCGGTGCCAGCCAGACGATCTGTGCATGTGTCCCGGCTGGTGTGGAGCCCGCGTCCTGCGTGATGACCGTGCCGACCGTGTCGTACAGCGTTAGTGTCGCGTCGGGGATGCCCAGGTCCTGAACCTTGAAGGTGTAGGTCGTCCCAGCCGCGGCCGGGAAGCGGAAGAAATCGATGTCACCGCTGGCTTCGATCGAACCGAGGTTGAACCCAGGCAGCAGGTCGGTCGCCTCGCCGGTCGTGTTCCCGTGGTCGTCAGCTTCCTGGACCGCGAGCTGGTAGTCACCGGTGGCTCCACCACCGCCGACGATTTCAATGAAGAAGCTGTCGCCGACCGCCGCGGTGTAATTAATTTCCGCCAGCGTTCCGCCCGAGGCCGGCCCGCTGTCAGACGCCAGCAGCGTCAGCCCGGTTGTGTACAGGCGGATCTCCGCGTTCCCAAGCCCGGCATCCAGGACACTGAAGGTGTAGTCCGTGCTCGCCGCCAGGTTCACTTCAAACCAATCGGTGTCGCTTGTGCCCATCTGCCCGTCGGTGATCGAGGGCAGCGCCACCGGGGTCGCATCATTCTTGATGTCACCATGGTCGTCCGGCGTCGCCGGGATCGCGGTGCTCGGCGCGCTGACGTTGGTGTCGGTATCGATCGCGATCACGCGGTAGTAATACGTCGTCCCGTTCACCGCGGTGTTGTCGGTGAACTCGCTGACCAGCAACGTCGCGCCGTTCTGCGTTGTGTAAGGCCCGCCGGGGCTGGTCGCACGCTGGATGTCATACCCCAGCAGGTCCGGCTCGACGTTGTCATTCCAATCGATAAACACGGTGTCATTGCCCGCGGTTGTCACGACCCCGTTGGGGGCCGTGGGGTTCTCGCTGGGTGGAGCCCCGAAGAAGTTCATTACCGCCGCCATCACCGCCTCGCGGTCGGCCGCCGTGGTGATCGTTTCGAAGGGGAATCCGAACATCACGACATCGCCGGTCACCGAGCCCTTCTTCTGGATCGCCGCGCCGCCGCCGCCGGAATACGTCAGCGCCATTTGCGCGCCGCCGGTCGGGTTGATCACGTCGGCAAACTCGCTGTCGTAGAACTGTGTCCCGTCATCAAAGCTGAACGACAGCCCGTCAAAGATCGAGCCGGCCGCGCCGTTGACGTTGTAGGTCCCCGCGTCGTCCGAGACGTAATCCCCGCCCAGGACATCGTTATAGAATGTGCGCCCGTTGTTGAGGTTGTCCAGGTCCCAAGCGGCCTCGGTCCCCGTCACGAACAGATCGCCGCCACCGTTGATAAACGACGTCACCAGCGACTGCTCGGTCCCGTCGAATGTGTCGTCGCCACTGGATTCTTCCCCGAGGATCCAGACGACCGTGTCGTAGTCGGTTAGCAACACGTCGCCGCTAATGATGTTTTCATTCTGCGCGGTGTCGATCGCCAGGGCGGTATTAAACGCCTCGATCGCCTCGGCGACCTGGACCGAATAATCGCCCGTGTTCTGGTAACGCAGGC
>CBDUNP010000123.1:0-8219 GCA_965368605.1 uncultured bacterium
CCGCCCATCGGCAGGTACTGCGTCTCCTGCCCGATCCATGCCTTGTCCGCTGCGGGGTTGCTGTATGTCCCGAAGTCCGTCGAGCTTGCCAGGAAGCAGTCGTTGTGGTGCCCGATCCGCGCCATGTCGGTATCCATAAAGGCCTCGCCCGACGTGAGCGCGGAGGTGTCTTGTGTGATCATCTTCTTCAGCGCCGGCGTGCGGATCTGGATCGCCCGGTCGTCCGGGAGGATCTCCAGCCACTTGTCGGTGATCTGCCTCGCGTTGACCGGGTCGGTCAGGTTATTCGTCGAGGCGTGCCACTCCCCCCAGGAGCCCGCAAACCCCGCCTGCGCCGTCGCGATTACGTCGCTGTTGGCGCCGATGATCGGTGCAAGCTGGTCCATATGATTCAGCACCACCCCGATCGCTGCGTCGTCGTCCCCGATCGATGAGTTGTACGCAAACCGCAACACACTCTTGACCCCCGCCTGGCGCATGACGCTGAAGTCGTTGCTGATCATGTCCAGCTCCGCCTGGCTCAGCGGCTGGGTACGGAAGGGGTCCAGGTAATACAGCCGAAGCATCAGCGTCATGCCGTTGTTGCGCATGTTCTGAACGCTGCCCAGGTTCAGCGGGCTCTGCGTCCCGGTCGTCTGGAAGTGCTGGTACAGCCCGCGTTCCGGGTTGGTAATCTCTCGCTGGTCGTCATCGAAGAACGTCCGGGTCGCGGACTGCGCGACGCACACCGACAGCGTCAGCGTCAGGATAAAGGTGGTGACAGGTTTGGCTTTAGTTTTCAATAGCACGCAGGCGCCCTTATTTATTAGTTCACGCGACGCCGACGCATCAGGATCAGACCGCCCACGCTCAACACCGCGGCCGTCCCAGGCTCCGGGATACTCGCGCTGCCGGTCGGCGGCGTCCCCGCGTTCCAGTTGCCCAGCACGAAGTTCAGGTCGTCGATCCCGACAAACCCATCGCCCGATGGGTCCCCAGGGTCGCCCGCCGTGACGTTCTGGTTCCAGAGGCCCAACACAATATTCAGGTCGTTGATCCCGACAAACCCGTCGCCATCCAGGTCGCCATCCAAAGGCCCGTTGACCAGGTAGCGAAACAGGTCGCCCGCCGCGCCGGAGTTGCCACCATTGGGGTAGTAGTCACGCTCCCCCGAGTTGTCGCCGAAGACCACGAAGTCGAACCCTTCAGGGTCGCCGATTAGAGAGCGGGGGATCAGCGTCTCGATGTCGGTGTCAGGGGACTGGTTGAACGACTGCGTCCCCAGGAAGTTCCAGCCCCAGGTCGTCGGCGTGGCGCCTGAGAATGAAAACACGCTTGAGCCCTGCAACAGGTAATCCGCGCCGACCGAGAGGGAGTCGGACGAGCCGCGGAAGCCGGTGTCGCGGTCCTGATCCACATCAATGTAGACGTTGTGCCGGAACCCAAGGGTCTGGGAATTATCCAGCAGGAAACGCAGGTAGAAGTTGTCGTCGTCGTGGGCGACCTGGACCTGGCTGTAATCCACCTCGGGCCCTGCGGTGTCCGCGCCGTCGGCATCATAAGCCGGGATACTCGCCCAGTCGGTGCGGTCCGTGCCCGTCACGACAATCGCGCCATTGGCTACGGGGTTGCTCATCGTCTGCGGGCCCGGCGGCGGGGGGGCGTCGTTGATGGCTTCGATGCGATCGACCATCGCGTCCCAATAGGTCGGCAGCCGGTCCCAGGGGTTATTCAGCACGTCGTCGGTGATATAGACCTGCCCAGCGTTGCGCGCGACCGCCAGGTCCAGGTAGTTGAGCATATCCGTCTCGGTCGCCGTCGCGTGGACCAGGTGGCCGATCGCACTAGGGTCGTGATTGAAGTTCCAGGACGAGGGCGTGTACCCGGCGTAGTTCGCGCCGACATTTTCATACACCAGCAGGCTGTCTGCGACCGGCGTGGTCAGGTAGGACTCAAACGTACTCGTGCCCGGGTTGCCCATGACCTCCCAGGTGGGGTTGATAGCCTTGACGTAGTCGTAGAGGTCCTGGTAATGGTTGAGCGTGCCGGCGGTGCCGGAGTTGGTCATCTCGTCGAAGAAGATGCCGTCGATGTTGTACCAGTTGACGTACTTGTCGATGTCGGACTTGACGATCGCAGACGAACGGCTGCCGTAGCTGGTCGAGACGTAGGCGATGACCTTGCCGCCCGCGGATCGGAAGTTGTCGACGGCGGTGACGTAGTCGCTGTTCTGGATCGTGCCGGGCCCGCTGCCGGGGTTCATGATCGCGGTGATGGGGATGCGCGACGCGGCGGTGTTCAGGTCGGCCCAGTCGCTGGAGAGTCCGCCGCCCGAGGGGTAGAAGTAGGCCGGGACGATCGCGGTGAGGTCCGCATGGGCCGGGCTGGCGCCAAGCAGCAGGCCGACAACGCATGTGAGGGCGATCGGGTTTGCAAGTGTGATCCGCACATGGACTCCTAGGTCTGACGGCCGCGCCGTCGTTTTTGACGACGTTAATGCTTGTCAATTATCCCGGGGCTAAGACGGGTGGCCCGCCGTTAAGCGGGCGCCCGTAAGGTTCAATCACAACGGAGGTGATGGTTACTTGCGTCGGTTCAGTACCGCCGCGCCACCCAGGCCAAGCAGCGCCAGTGTCGCGGGCTCGGGGACCGCAGAGGCGGCGGGGGGTGTGCCGGCGTTCCAGTTGCCCAGGACCGTGTTCAGGTCGTCGATCCCGACGAATCCGTCACCCGATGGGTCGGCCAGCGGGTTCGCGGGAGGCACGTTCTGGTTCCACGCGGCCAGCACGATGTTCAGGTCGTTGATGCCGACAAAGCCGTCACCGTCCAGATCGCCGTCGATACCGGTGTCTACAAAGTTCTCGTCATAGGTGAAGTAGTCGCCTTCGGAAACCGTCAGCGCGTCAAAGATCCCGTTGCTGGGATAAGCGTCCTGAGTGAAGAACGAGCCGTCGGTGGTCAGCGCGATGAAGTCGAAGGCCAGGTCGTTGGAGAGGTCGGACCGCTGTAGTTGGATCTCGATATCGCTTGGCGGGCTGTCGTCGAAGTTGACGCCGCCCCAGGGGACGATGTTGCCCCACGTCCAGAGTTCCTGGTTGGCACCACCGGGGTTGGTGAAGTTGCCATACTGCCAGACCGCCGGGCCTTCGATGAGGATGTCGGCCCCGATAGCGAAGTTGTCGTCGTCGGTCCCCAGGTCGCCGTCGCCGCCGATCCAGCCGGTGTTACGGTCCTGGTCCAGGTCGATGAGGATCTGGTGGTGGGAGCCAAAGAAAGACTGCTGCGGGTCTAACTCGTCGTAGTTATCCATCAGCATACGGATGAAGATGCTGGTGTCGTCGTGTGCGATCGCGATCTGGCCGTGGCTGAGCACGGGGAGCACGGAATCGACGTCGGCCTGGTACATGGAGATGCCGGTCCAGTCGGAACGGTCGGGGTCCAGTGCCTGCACAAAGATGCTGCCGTTGGCGACAGGGTTGTTGTGGGTTTCCACGGAGCCCGCGTGTGCGGTTGCCAACGGCATCCCGGCGGTCATCACGGCGGTCAGGAGTAGCGTAGATTTCGTCTGCATGGGGGTGTCCTTTTTCGTGTCCAATGAATGGGGATCACGGAGTCGTAATCGTTCCAAGGCGAGCCGACACGGTTAAGCGAGGCGGCCCGTGGTTGCCGGTTTCCCGCGGCCGGTCCGAGACGGATTGTCTGGGACCGGCCGTGGTAGCCAGGCTTGTTTTCTTCACCAGCACGGACGGGTGTCCGGGTTGGGGGTTTAGCGACGACGCAGCATCGCCAGGCCGCCTAGCGAAACCAGAGCCATGCTCGCGGGTTCGGGGACTGCCAGCGTGTAATTGATCACGCCGCTGACATCGCCCTGGCCCTGGTCGGTCCAGAACATGAGTCGGATCGTGTCATCGGGGAACAGCGGTGAGTTATCGATGTTCAGCAGCACGTCCAGCGAGATGGCCATCTCCCGTTCGTTGGAGTCGACAAACGCATCCAGTAATGCCGCACCTGAGCCGAAGAAGTCGCCACTCATGCCGTTGCCGTCGTTGAAGACGCCGATGTCGGATGTGAATGGGAAGTCGTTCTGCCAGCCGGCGTCCTGACCGATCAGCCCGAGGCCGAAGATGTCGAAGCCGGTGGCGGCGCTCTCGTCGATGTCGATACCGGTGAACGCACCCAGCGACTTGGCTCCGTGGAACGTGTTGCGGATGTACAGGAAGTCGTCGTCGTTGGCGATCTGCACGTCGGCGAAGTCAACGAATCCCGCGTTGTCTGCGGCGTCGCTATCGACGACCGGGACGCCGGCCCAATCCGAATGGTCATCGTCGATGACGATCGTTGCGTAGTGCCCGGCGTGTGCCGTTCCTGACGCCATGAACGCCACGGCGAGTGACGCCCCCGTCAGGATTTTTGAGACTTTTTGCATCAGAACTCTCCTCCTCAGAAGATAAAAAAGGCGTGGGTCAATCCGCCGACGCCGGCGGGGACTCAACGCTCGATTAACATAGGTTGTAGACAGATCTGCATATTCATCGCGACCGCCCCGGGGGCCTGCTTTTGTGCCTGGCTTGCCTGTTGCACCGCCTGCTCACCGAGGTGGCCGAACGGCAGCGCCACGGCGGAAAGCGGCGGGTCGGAGCGGTCCGCCAAAGTGTTATCGATGCTGACAAACTTGATATCGTTGGGGATCGACAGGCCCGCTTCTTGTGCCGCAGCGATCGCGCCCATCGCCTTGGCGTCGCTGGCACCCACGACGCCATCCGGGTTGGCACCAGCATCTAACAATTCACGGAGCATGGCCCGGCCGGCCTCACTGTCGATCGGGTGGCTGCCCTGCTGCGCCAGCGCCGGATCGGCATCAAGTCCGGCTTCCTGAAGCGCGCGGTAGTAGCCCTGCTGGCGTGCCTGGAAGCCCCAATACTCATTGAGCGGGCCGTTGAGCATCGCGATGCGCTTGCAGCCCAAGCCGATCAGGTGCTTGGTGGCGAGATAGCCCGCAGCATCTTGATCGATGTAGACGCTGTTGCAGCCCGGGCAAGGCTCGTTGAGCGCCCAGGTGTTCCAGCCGCGGTCTTGCAGCTCGCGGATCAGCTTCGGGTTGAATGAGGGCTCAATGACCAGCGCCATCCCGGGCGGGGTCTGATCCAGGAACCACTTGGTGTCCTGGTCAAGCGTATTCGGTTCGGCCTGACGGACGGCCATGGTGGGGCGGCTCTGCCCAAGCGCCGATTGGATCCCGTTGATCATGCGGAGCTGGACCTCGCGGGCGTCGCCGCTGAGTGCTGCGATGTCGCTGGACATGAATACGGCAACCGTCTCGCTGCGGGCCTTTTCGCTCAGGTCGGCGACAAACGTGCCCCGGCCTTGTTCTCTATATAGATACCCGTCACGGACCATCTCCTGAAGCGAACGGATCAGGGTCGGTCGGCTGACTTTGTAGCGCTGAAGCAGTTGGCTTTCCGAGGGGAAAGGGCTGCCGGGCGACCATCGGCCGGTCTGGATCTCTTTGACCAGGCTGCGTTTGACCTGTTCATATTTAGGAACATCGGTGACTGACATGCCCTACAATTTAGTCGACCAGCTTGTATTGTCAAGTAGAAAATTTGCAAAAATCAAAAAATAGGCTTTATTTATGTGTTTAGACTTGATAGTATGGCAAGTCGTATTGACAAGTTGTAAGCGCGGCGCCAAAATCAACCAGCCAACTCGGGATTCACCGGCACAGGATCAATATTATGATGGATATGCGACACAATAGGCAGGCTTTTACCCTGATTGAGCTTCTGGTGGTGATTTCGATCATCGCGCTGCTGGTCGGGATCCTCCTCCCCGCGCTGGGGGCGGCGAGGAAAACCGCCCAGCGGGCGGTGTGCCTGTCGAATCAGCGGCAGGTCGGCGTGGCGATGATGGCCTATGCGACCAACAACAAGGGCCTGCTGCCCTACACGATGTATCAGGAAAGCGCGGCAGACCCCCAGACCCGTTGGTGGCACCGCCTGATCCTCGACGGCGCGGCCGTCGGCAGCACCGAAGAAGAGGGCAGCGGCAACCTGGTCTGCCCATCCGATATCAAGACGTATGTCCCCGACCCGCCCAGCGGATCGCCCGACCCCGACGATAATGTGGCATGCAGCTACGGCATGAACAACTACCTCTCGATCGCAGACGGGGTCGACAGCTTGGCCAACCCGACCACGCCGAACGGTATTGATGCTTACAATCCAAGCCTGGTTTGGCACCCGATCGATAATATGCTCCGTCCCTCGGACCTGCTCCTGATCACCGAAATCTATTACGGCCACATCCTTGATATGGAGTATTCCACGACAGGCCCCCTCACGGAT
Organism: uncultured bacterium; assembly: GCA_965368605.1. Taxonomy (GTDB): domain Bacteria; phylum Planctomycetota; class Phycisphaerae; order Phycisphaerales; family Phycisphaeraceae; genus JAJRRS01. The sequence goes on from CBDUNP010000123.1 coordinate 6,324, forward strand.
GCTCAAAAAGTCAAGGTTCATACCGAGGGCGAGCGAACGCCCGGCCTGACGGTATGGAACAGGCTTGAGTGGGGCCGGCATTCCAGCGAGATCGACGATCAGGCCGGAAAAATTAACGCACTGTTTGTCGATGGGCACGCGCAATCGGTCGCCCGGTTTACCGATGTCAAGGGCACCAACGAGGCTCAGACCCAGGATGAGTACGATAGGGCCAAGCGGATGTTCTGGCCCCGCGATGGTAACCCAAGGCAGGGTGGTTGATCGGCAGCTTTCACGGATGGTCTTTTATCAGGTGGCCATGAAATAAAGTACGATGCCTATCGCGTGAGGTGTTTGATGAGTCTCGCTGTGGTATCAGGAATATATTCACGATGATCCGTTTAGCAGTCATTGGTTCGGGCTTACGTGCCGCTTCGTTGGTCAAGCTGGCGCAGGAGATGGACGCTGAGGTTCGTCTCACGGCGGTGGCGGACCCCGATGGGGATAACGCCAAGGCGCACCTGCGTGACGCGGGCGTGGACTTTGAAGGCACAAAGTTTTACGGGTCGACGGACGACCTGATCGAACACGCGGACCAGTTTGATGCGCTCATGCTGGGGACTCGTTGCGACCTGCACACGCCGATCGCGGTGAAACTGGCGTCGCTAGACCTGCCCCTGTTTCTGGAGAAGCCGGTTTCGATCACGTTCGAGCAGTTGGCGGACCTCTCGTCAGCCTATGCCGGGCGGGATGAGAAAGTCGTTGTGTCGTTCCCCCTGCGGATGACGCCACTGTGTCAGCGGGTGAACGAGATCGTTCAGTCCGGCCGGCTGGGTGTGATTAATCAGGTGGTCGCGTTTAACGACGTGCCCTACGGCGGGGTGTATTTCGGGCAGTGGTACCGCGATCACAAAACGACCGGCGGGCTCTGGCTTCAAAAGGCGACCCACGACTTCGACTACATCAACCACCTGCTGGACGCCACGCCGATGGCCATCGCCGCGACCAGCACGCGCCGCGTCTACGGCGGCAGCGAGCCGGCGGACCTTAAGTGTTCGACCTGTACCAAGACCGAGCTCTGTCCGGAGAGCCCTACGAATATCCTCAAGCGCGGCGACGACGGCGGGATGGGCAAGGAGGACCACGCCTGCGCGTTTTCCAGCTCGATCCAGAACCAGGACGCCGGCAGTGCGATGGTGATGTACGACGACGCCACGCAACTGACCTACACGCAGAACTTCGTCTCACGCCGAAGCGCCGCAAGGCGGGGCGCACGGATCACCGGCTACTACGCCACGCTGGACTTCGACTGGTTCACGGAAAAAATCCGCGTGACCGAACACCACGGCCAGGCGGTCGATGATATCCACGTCCCCGTCGCCGAGGGGCATCACGGCGGCGACAGCGTGCTGATCAAAAACTTCCTGCACGTCATCCGAGGACAGGCAGCGAGCAAGTCAACGCTCGAAGATGGGCTGGTCAGCGCCGCGATGTGCCTGGCCGCCAGAGAGTCGGCTTCGACCGGCTCGTTCCAGCAGATCACGGTCCCGCCCGGTGTGCCCCGCAGCGTTGATGCGGCGACGCATTAACCAGCCCTGGTTAGTTCGCAACCCGGCCTGGTATTTGCGCTAAACCCGATTTTTTGAGCATTTCAACTTAGATGTAGCACGTGGGCCTGCCGTTTAGCGATTGAGCGAGCAAGGCGCACGCAAGCCTCGGGCCTATTAACACGCTGCAAAAAGTAGCCATACGCTCACCCCACGCGCATCGCCGGAGGGCCCGCGCGGGTGATCACGAAGGACGCGTCGTGTGCCTGATTGGGGAAGGCTTCTTCGTATGATTTGGACCAGCTTGTTGAGAAGTCCTCTGCGCGGTCCTCGTGGATCATCGCCCACACGCTCCCGCCGAAGCCTGCGC
>CBDUNP010000124.1:0-8186 GCA_965368605.1 uncultured bacterium
TACTTCGGGTCGTACTGCGTCGGCTCGGTCGGCTGGATCAGGATCGTCCCGGCGGCCCCGCCCGACCCTCCGCCCGCCAGCATCGACATCGACCCGGCGGTCACGGTCAGGCGGATGCGGGCCTGGTCGATCTGGTTGTGGTCCAGGGTGATCTGCACCGCCTGGGTCAGCGCATCGATATCCATGTCCCGGCTCAGGCCAAGATGGGTCGCGGATTGACGCAGGCGTTCCAGGTGCTGGGATAGCCGGAATATCCGCCCGTGGTAGGCGGACATCGTCTCGAAAAGACCGACCGCGTGCTGTAAACCGGCATCGTCGGCCGGCAGCAGGGCCTGGTCGGGGGGGAGCATCTTGCCGTTGAGGAATACGTCCATAGGTTCAGTGGGGGGCTGGGGTTCTGGGTCTGAATAGCGGAATATCCCGGATAATACCAGTTAATTCGGGGTTGGAATCAGGCCCAATATACCCTTCTTGCCCGAGGGGGAGCAGAATCGTATACTACTTGGCTCGATTGGCCGACCGACGGTGTCCGGCCAGACCCGACCTTAGACCCCAGCCCCAAGAGCCTACCATGAAAAAAGGCATCCACCCCGAATACCGCCCGGTCGTCTTCCAGGACGTGTCGGCCGACTTCAAGTTCCTCACCCGCTCCACGGTCCACAGCAACGCGACCATCAAGTGGGAAGACGGCAAAGAGTACCCGCTGGTGAAGGTGGATATCTCCAGCGCCAGCCACCCGTTCTTCACCGGCAAGCAGAAGTTTGTCGATACCGCCGGCCGTGTCGAGAAGTTCCAGAAGAAGTTCTCCGGCTCGTACTTCGGCAAGAAGAAAGACTAGCTACGCAACACCCAACCACCGCAGTGCTAACCCACTGCGGTTTTTTATGCGCGTAGTGAGCTACCAGTGATTTGCCGTTCGCGATTAGCCCTTAGCTCAAATCACCAATCACCAGTCACCAACCACCACCATCCCCATGCCCGCCGACAACACCAACCTGACCGCGAAGCTGGACGAGCTGGCGACGCAATTCGACGAGATCGAGGCGCAGCTGCAAGACACCGCGGTGATGTCCGATCACGAGAAGGTGCGCTCGTTGAGCGTGAAGCGGGCGGCGTTGTCGGGGCTGGTCGAACGCTACCGTTCATGGCAGGGGTTGATGAGTCAGGCCGAGGAACACGAGCAGATCATCGCCGATGCCGAGGATGCGGAGCTGATCGAGCTCGCTAAGGCCGAGCTGCCGGAGCTGCGCACGCAGGCCGAAACGCTGCTGGAAGAAGTCTCCAACGAGTTGGTGACGGCCGACGATCAATCGATCGGGGCCGTGATCCTGGAGGTCCGTGCCGGGACCGGCGGGGACGAGGCGGCGCTTTGGGCCGGTGACCTGCTGGCGATGTACCAGGAGTATGCCGCCAAACGGCGATGGAAGTTCGAGGTGATGGATTTTTCCGCCGGCGATCAGGGCGGGGTCCGTAGCGCGATCGTGAACGTCCGAGGCGAAGCCGTCTGGCAGGGGATGGGCTATGAGGGTGGGGTGCATTGCGTCAAGCGCGTGCCCGCCACCGAGACGCAGGGCCGGGTGCATACCTCCACCGCCACTGTCGCCGTGCTGCCCGAGCCCGAAGATGTGGACGTGAAGATCGACGAGTCCGAGGTCGACATCCACGTCACCACCGCGCAGGGCCCCGGCGGGCAGAACGTCAACAAGGTCGCCACCGCCGTGCACATGATCCACAAGCCCACCGGCATCGAGGTGCGGATGCAGGAATCCAAGAGCCAGCACCAGAACCGCGAGAAGGCCTGGCAACTGCTCAAAGCCAGGCTGCACGCCCATCAGAAACAGCAGGTCGACGCCGAGCGCGCCCAGCAGCGTTCCGAGATGATCGGCTCCGGCGGCCGCAGCGAACGGGTCCGCACCTACCGCTACAAAGACAACCTCGTCGTGGACCACCGCGTATCCCAGAACGGCAACCTCCAGAGCGTCCTCGCCGGCGACCTGACCGGCCTGGTCGAGGCCCTGATCGCCCAAGACCGCGCCCAACGCCTCGCGGCCCTGTAAACCACAGTTATTGCTAACCATCTGCCCCCCAAACATCCGATAATCAGAGGGTGTGTAGGCTCCGATTTCCACAATCTGTGTGTCTGATCAGCCTGATGGTCATATCGGCAATGGCCTGGGGCTGGCTGGCTCAGCCCGTCTCGGCTCAGAACGGGATCATCCGGCCGCATCGGCTGGTGCATCAGTTCGACTTCGAGGAGACGGACAACTACGAATCACTCCCGAAGAACTGGTTCATCATCGGTCGGCCCGCCGAGACCAGCGACAGCCGGTTCTTCCGCGAGCCGCTGCATCACGAGATGATGGAACGCCCGGGCTACCCGACATTTTCCGTGGTCCGGTTCGATACCGAGCACACCGTCTCCGGGAACCGCAGCCTGTACCTCGGGCTCAACGGCGGCAACGCCGGGGCGTTCCTGGAAGTCGGGGCGATCCCCGCCGTCCCCAAGAGCGATTACCTGGTCACCGCGACGGTCCGGACCGATGCCCTGATCCGTTCGGCGGCGTACCTCAGCGCGTACTTCATTGACCATGAAGGCAACCGCATCGATGCCAGCGTCGTGGAGACGCGGCCGATCAATACCCTCAGCGAGTGGACGCAGGTCGCGATCAAGCTGCGTGGCGACTCGGAGGGCGCGGTCTGGATCGGGCTTGAGGTCGCGATACGCCAGCCCAGACGTCACAAGAACGACCCGCTCGGGCAGCAGCGCATCCTCTTGCAGGATGTCGAAGGCGGGGCCTGGGTTGATGACATCGGCGTCTGGCAACTCCCGAGGATCGAGGTCGCCAGCCAGAGCAAGGTCAATATCATCCGTGCCCCGGACACGCCGCGCCTGCCGATCACGGTCCGCGACCTGACCGGCCAGAGCCTGACCGTCGAGCTGACCGCCTACGACCACCGCCTGCAGCCCGCCGCGGTTTCCGTGCAGGAGCTCGGGCCCGGAGCGCCCAGGCACTGGACCTGGGAGCCGGACCTGCCGGGGTATGGCTGGTTCCTCGTGGACATGAAGGTCCGCGACCAAACTTTGGGGAACGCACCATCCAGGGCCCCGGTCGCCCGGACGTTTGGTGCGTTCCTCTGGCTCCCCGCTACACAGCAGCTCCACCCGATGGATGCGGCACGCTTTCAGATCATCGCCCAGGACCTCCCGGCGGATGAGTACAAACTCCTGCCGGACCTGCTGGAAGGGACCGACATCCGTTCGATCGTGCTGAGTGTTTGGGATCACGACACCGATCTTGGCAACATCGAGGATCGCAAGGACCAGGTCGATAGCATGATGCAGTGGCTGTACCTGTCGGGGCGGACGGCGGCGTTGTCGCTGGACCCGATCCCCAAAGCGTTAGCCGCCTCGATGAACAGCCCGGCGGTGGACCCCATCACGGTCCTGGGCGCCGAGCGTTCGCAGTGGATCGCCTACCTGACCCCAACCCTGCTTAGCCACGGTCAACGCATCAGTCGATGGTTCCTTGGCTCGCCCGACCAGGCGTATGCGTTCTACGACCCGAACCTGCCCGCGGTCACGGAAAACGTCATCGAGCAGTACTCGGCCCTGGCGCCGACGCCCGAGCTGGTGATCCCCTGGCGTATCGATCAGTCGCGCCGCCGGGACGTGTCGGATGATTTGTATTACCTGCTGGACGTCCCGCCCGGTGTGCCCGCCGATCAGATGCCCGCGTATCTGGAACAGTGGGACGACATCCGCGACAAGCTCACGTTGTCTTTGCGTGAACCGCCCGCCAATCAGATGACCCACGAGCGTCGGGTCACGGACCTGGCGATCCGCATGCTGACGGCTTGGGAGCAGCAGCCCGGCGCGATCGCGGTCTCGAAGCTCTGGACCTCCGCGGCACAGCGGCAATCGGCGCTGGCACCTGATCCGCTCTTGGGCGTCTTTGCCAATATCGCGCATCAGCTGGCGGGGCGGCGCATTGTGGGCGATCTGAACATGGGCGAGGGCGTCAAGGTCTGCATCCTGGATGGCCCGGCCGGGCCGGCACTGGTCGCCTGGGCCCAACAACCCGGCGCGGACGCCAGCCGGATGAACCTGTTCCTCGGGCCTAACCCCGTGGCGGTCGATGTCTGGGGCAACCAAACCCCGATCCCCCTGTACGACGGCAAGCACCGGTACGACGTGCCGGAGACCCCGATCTTTATCACCGGGATCGACCCCAAGCTCGCGCTTTTCCGTGGCGGATTCACGATCGATCAGCCGTTTATCGAATCGACCCAGTCCGAGCACGAGCGCATCCTGTCGCTGACCAACCCCTGGCCGATGACCATCAGCGGGCACATGCGGATCACCGGCCCGGAAGGCTGGGTATCCAAACCAACCCGGCAATACTTCTCGATACCCTCGGGGCGATCGGTCCAGATCCCGGTCGCCTTGTCGTTCCCCGTGTCCGAAGTGGCTGGGCCTAAGAACCTGACGGCACGCCTGGAGTTCACCGCAGACCAGCCGATGCTGATCGACCTGGCGTTGCCGATCGAGGTCGGGCTTGAAGACGTGACTTTCAACGCGACCATCGCGCTGGTCCCCGGCAAGGAGCCCGGCACGGAAGATGCGTCCGCCGCCGCCGTCGTCACCAACACCGGCACAGAAACCCTGTCGCTCTATGTCTACGCCAACCTCCGGGGCCACCCGATCCAGGAGAAGATCATCGCCGAGTTGGACCCCGGACAGACCGCGGTGCGCCGTTTTAACTTCCCCGGTGCGGGCGAGGCCCTGCGCAGCAGCGCGATCCGTCTGGGCGTCCGTGAAGTCAACGGCCCACGCATCCTCAACCAGCGATTGAGCGTGGACGAGCTGGATTAGTCGCTAATACCTATCATCCGCAAGCATCACTCGTAGATGTATAGCCGCCGCAGCCACGCGAAGGGCATCCCGCCCAGGCGCTACACATCAAAGTTGAAACGTCTTAACGCGATCAGCACAATCTTGATTCATCATTTTGTTCGGCGAGACAACAAGCCTGCGCCCAGCAGACTGGTCAACGCAAGAGTCGCAGGCTCGGGCACGGTGGCGATGGCGGGGGGCGTGCCCGCGTTCCAGTTGCCCAGGACGTGCCCCAGGTCGTCGATGCCGACGAAGTTGTCGCCGGACGGGTCCGCCAGCGGGTCGCCCGGCGGGATGGTCTGGTTCCAGTTGCCAAGGATGATGCTCAGGTCATCAATGCCGACAAACCCGTCATCGTTCAGGTCGCCCTGGAGGCTGCTCGGGACCGTGACGGTGAAGAACTGGTCGCCGGCGAAGTTGCTGAAGTCGACTCCCGACAGGTTGCCGATGCCGTTGCCTGCGCCGTCGCCGCCGAGGTTCCCCGTGCCGACCGGCAGGCCCCCGAGGGTCTGGTTGGAGTGGTAGTTGTTATTGCTGTTGCCGTAAACCGCGTGGATCTTGATGGCCTCGCCGGGCGCGGGGTTGCCCAGGTCCGCCAGGTCGATCGCGAACTCGAATCCGGTCGTGACCGCCTGAGCGGCGGCCTGATTCGCTGCGCTCCCTGCACTGCCGCCGACGCCCGCGGTGTTGGTGTTGTTAAACCCGAAGTCGAGCGGGTGGTTCAGGAACGGGGTGAGGTTTCGCACCTCCCCGACGCCGGTCGATCCCAGCCCCAGGTCGGCAGGTGTGATCGACCCGGTCTGGATCGGGGTCCCGGCACCGGACAGGCTCGACGCGCCGTTGCCGGTGACGGCTGAGCTGACGCCGCCGTTGCGGTCCACAATGTCGACGGTGAAATGGTTGCCGGTCAGGCTGCCCCATCGTGCGTACATGTGGTAGTCGGCTTTGAAGTTCGCGTCGAACGTCAGCCCGCCGAAGTTCTGGCTGATGTGTTCGTAGTCATAAGCGGGCAGCGCGGAGAGCGTGTTCTCGCCGCCGGCCTTGGAGTCGATGAACAGGCTGAGCTTATTAAAGTTGTTCTCGATGTTGCCGGTAATCATCACATACAGCCGGCCGTCCTCGATCACCGCATACGCCGCATCCAACTCGCCGCCGCCACCGATCCCCGTCGGGCTGGTCGCGTTGCCGAACCCGGTCTGGATCGTTTGTGTAGCGATCGCGGGGCCGTACTCAGCGTCGCGCGTGCCATCAATGGTGATTGCCAGCAACGGCTGAGCGGTGATGCACAACAACACGGCGGCTGTCCTGATGCGGTACTTAAACATGGGAGCCTTTTGTACAGGTATATTCAGAGCCACGCCCGGTGGAGCTATTGTACACACACCTAATAAGATTACAGCATTATTTTTACAGGTAAACACCAGTTAACAAAGGCTTCGGCCTGACGACGTGGGTTGTACGGCCTGAAAAATCACAGGTTGTTAAGTTGGGCAGGGGATGACCTACGGGCGTGGTCTGCCGCGGGGCTAACGTATACTGTCTGGATGAGACATGTGTGTTCTACACTGCCCGCCTTGGCGGTGCTGTTCATTGTGGCGGTGGCAATGGCGGCGGGGGAATCGGTACAGCATCAGACATTCACGATCGTCGTGACCCACGGCGGAGCCGAGGCGGTGGCGGGCGCGAAACTGCGTGTGCTCAAGCACAACCCGGACATCCGCGGCCTGCGACTCGTTGCTGGCATTGACGCGACCTTCGATGAGCAAGGCCGTTGCGATGTCGATCTGGTGCCCGGGCGTTACGCGTTCGAGGTCTTGAGTGAACATCACCCAGGCACAATTGTTGCGCTGCGCACAAAGATGCTGGAACTGCGGCGTACACGGAAGATCGAATTGATCGCGAGTCAGCCTATGCCCTTAAGCGTGATGGCGGCCCGCAAGCCGGTTGAGCCCGAGGTATTTATGATCCGGTCGGCTGCCACGGAAGGCGCGTTGACCTGGAAGGCCAAAGAGGGCGAGTCAAGCCAGGCACCGTCTCTGATCCTCAGCCCGAATCAACGCTACAAGTTCGGCGTCTTGGCCCGCCAGGAGAATCAGCGGTTCGCCTACTGGTTGACGCTTGTGTCCCAGAGCATGAAGATAATCACGTTGCCTTCGGATCGTGCGCTCCACGCCAGCTTCCCCTGGCGGCCCGGCGGCGTCCCCCGCGATGAATCCGAGCCGGCGCACATCGCGTTATTCTTCCCCGACACGACCTGGCGCATCGAACTGACCCCGGACATTCAGCTGGTCACCAACCGACGCTACGTCGAACTCGCCTACAGCTACCCGACCCCACGCGGCAACCGCATGTACTTCCACCGGCATGGGTATCTGCTTGGCAAGGACACCCAGATCCAGATCGGCGGCCCGATCACCGCCCACGCCTACGTCGCGATGCACCGCTCGTATCACGGCGAGGGTTACGATAACCGCCTGGATTACGCGGCCTGGCTTGAGGACACAGGCGGGCATCACCTGAATCATGATCAATCCAAAGCCGATTTCCACAGCGACCTGATCCGCGCCGACGGCCAACCCATCCCCCAAAACCCCCTCGCCGCAGGGGCCCTGGACCCACTCCGCCCGCTCACGGAACACTTCCGCGTGGACGTGACTTACGACCTTGAGGCGCCCGTTAAAGAAACATTGGTCCCGGCCGAACCGGTCGAGCTGAAGACCGCACACTTTGTCATGCAGGCCGTGCCGGGCTGGGAATGGCGGAACAGGGTGTACCTGCTACAGGCCGAGCGGGCCTTTGAGTTGCTCAAGCCGATCAGCGTTTACCCGGCCTCGTCCCAGGTCAAGATCGGCTGGCTGATCAACAAGCACCGCGCCCGTGGCGGGTGGAAGGGCAAACGCAAGGGCAAGAAGCGTGGGTTCATCAACATGCCGTTCTACCGGTACCGCCAGTGCGTGGACGTATTCGCACACACCAACTTCCTCACGCACGAGGTCGCACACACCTACGGCTACCCGCACGGCGATGCGATGAATGCCACCGTCCACGAGGGCGAACGCCGGTTCCGCGAGTTCCGCTGGTACGCCGCCGACCACCCCGAGTTCGTCCCGGACATGGCCTGGTAATCGCGACTTCTAGACGAGGCCAAAAGTTTTACGATTTGCATCTGCTAAGTGATATCGAAGGCTTGTGGTTCTGCTTCATTCACAATTAGCAAGCCTGATTTACTCCGCCCGGGGCAACGCACCGATCGACCGCAGCACATCTCGCGTGATCGCTTCGCGTTTGTAGA
>CBDUNP010000125.1:0-8181 GCA_965368605.1 uncultured bacterium
AGAGCACTGCATTGAAAATGCAGGTGTCGCCGGTTCAAATCCGGCCCTGGCCATTTTTTCACTTCCTCTCCGGGATTTGCTCTAGCAAATCTTGTACACACGCCGCCACAACTTCATCGGTATCCGTTCCGGTCAATACTATGTGTATTCGCAGCCAGCTGGTTTAGATAGAGTCCATCCATGAATGATTCGGGCGATGAGGAATCTGCCGACGTGCTGACCCCCGAGCTTGTGGTCCGTGCGTATTGCATGGGCGCGTTCCCGATGGCGGACAGTCGGGACGGGGAGATCGGGTGGTACAGCCCGGACCCGCGGGCGGTGCTACCCATAGAAGAAAGCGGCTTCAAGGTGTCCCGGTCGCTGAGTCGGCGGGTCCGCAGCGGGTGCTACCACGTCACACGGGACCGCGCATTTGATCAAGTCATCCGGGCATGTGCGCTGCCCCGGGCCGACGATGCCGACACATGGATCAACAAACAGATCATCGAGGTCTACAGCGACCTTCACACTCGCGGAATCGCTCACAGTGTCGAGGCGTGGCAAAGCGCTGATGCAACTGCATCCGTCAGCGCGGACAGCTTGCCCCCCGACGCAACACTGGTCGGCGGGCTGTATGGCGTCGCGCTGGGCGGCGTGTTCTTCGGCGAGTCGATGTTTCATCGGGCGACGGATGCATCGAAGGTGTGCCTGGTAGCGCTGGTGGAGCACTTAAGAACGCGGGGGTTTAAGCTGCTGGACGTGCAGTTTGTGAACCCGCACCTGGAGCAGTTCGGCGTGATAGAATTGCCGAGGGACGTGTACATGGAGCGATTGGAAGGGGCGCTGAAGTCCCATGCGAGGTGGTGACACGTTACCCTTCAGTCTAGAACTTACGCGCACAACAAAGCGGGCCCACTGAATGCGGGCGCCGCTTGGGGGTGATAGATTAAATGAAGATGCGTCAGGGCAGGACGATGGTCTTGCCGACGGGCATCTTGGTGGGCTCCAGGCCCGGGTTGGCATTGGCGATGTCGACCCATCGTTGGCCTGAGCCGTAGTGCCGTTCGGCGATCTTCCAGAGCGAATCGTTCTTCTGGATGGTGTAAGTCGCCTGCGCGGGGGCGGGGGCGACGGGGATGGCGACGGGTTGCGGGGCCGGCACCGGGGCGACGGGCTCAAACTCAACGGGCTGAGCGCCGTAGCTGTTGTAGTCCTGCACCTGAACCGGCTCGGCAGGCGGCGGGACGGCGGCGAGTTCGGGCTTGCTGGTTCGGCGTGAGCAGCCGATCGCGGCACCCATGCACACAATCACGAGAACGGTCGTCAGTTTTTTCATTTTCTTAACCCCTGATGCTGGTTGCTTCCGTGCGTCATCCACCCGGGACAATTATTTGGGTTTTTACACGAATGTGCGGGGGACCGCAAAAAATGAGGGCACGCCCCCTGTGCGAAAAGACGACGGACCTACCATCCATGCTTGGTTTTCAGGGCACGCAGTTCCTGAACCCGAGCATCACTCAAAGGCCTGACTTCACCGGCCTGCCTGGCGAGGATCAGCAGCCGGCAGTAGGCATCGAGGATTTCGAGCTTGTCGTAGGCACCCAGAAGGGTGTCGCTGAAAGTAACGGAGCCGTGGTTGGCCATGAGGACCGTATTGGTGTTGGGTTTGATGACCGAGATAACATTATCCGCGGCGGCCTGCGTCCCGGGGGTCGCGTAAGGTGCGGTCGGGACTTCGCCCAGGAATAGCTCGGCCTCGGGGTGGATGCCGGCCGGCAGGGACTGATCGGTAATGGCAAACGCGGTCGCGTGCGGCGGGTGGCTGTGGATCACCGCCTGAACATCCGGCCGTGCGGCGTAGATCGCCAGGTGCAGCTTGAACTCGCTGGTCGGCTCCCGGCCGTTGGCGTTGTCTTCGATGCGCTCACCCCGGCTGTTGACCGTAACAATGTCGTCAGGGGTCATAAAGCCTTTGCTCAGACAGGTCGGCGTGCAAAGAAACACCTCCGGCCCGACACGCACGGAATGGTTCCCCTCGTTGCCGGCACAGAAGCCGCGCTGCCAGATACGCCGGCCTATGTCGCAGATTATTTTCTTATGTGATTCTATCGAAGTCGTCATTACTGATTCGCGGATGATGTTTATTTATGGGGGTTATCCGCATCAACCCAGCTGGGCTTTTGATGCAGCCGTTTGGCCTTGACCTCGTCGAATCTCACACTGCCGCCGGGGTAATCGTACCACCCGCCAATCGCAAACGTGAACACCTCGTCGGGCAACTGGTATCTCATCCTGTGGTTCTCACAGACCACCTGATCGTTGACGGTTATCCTGATGTTCTGCCCCCACATCTCAATCTGAAACGTATTGGTCTTCCCGATCTCCGCGTCATGGCCCCACCGGTCATACTTGAAGTTCTGCGAAATAATCACGGAGTTCCATTCATCGTAGAACAAGACTTCCCGGTGCAACATGGTCTTGCTGTTGCTTTTCTTTCGGTAAGACAGCAGGACCCCGCCGTTGTGTATTTGAGGCTTAGTCGTTTCAAGCAGCGTTAACTGGCCGCGTATGATCAGGTGGTGGCCCATGTTAAACCGGTTGGCCAACGCCAACCCTTCATCACCTTCGGAAAGCCCGGTGAGTCGGCCTTGTTCATCTACCGACCATACCCCGCCATGATTCTTCCACCCCGCCAGGTCCGGCTGGCCCAGCAGGTCGACCCAGACATCCTGATTGTCCTGATGCAGACGCTGGGCCCAAACGGTTAAGTGCCGAAGGTAAGGACGTGCGGGGTCGTTGATCTCCATGTCGTCCACAGTAAGGCCAAGCGTTTCTGCGGCGGCGCGATACTTTTCCTTACTCCAGTGTGTCCGAGCCTCATCGAAGGTCGCTTGCGGCACCGACACCCGGGCGTAGGCCTCGCTTGGGCCCAGCAGGCGGTCGCCATCAAAGTACTCGAAGGTTCTAGGCGACAAATCCTCACCCAGCCGTTTCATCAGATAAACGCAGTCGCTGTAACGCCCTGCCCGCCAAGCCACGGCGGTCTTCAAAGATTCCAACCACTGCGGGCTGTTGCTTGAGTTGGTCTCGGTTTTTCGGCCATCGTAATAGGTGACAAACTCTTCGTATACACCCGGGCGGGTCCAGAATCCGTAATGGCCTTGATCGTCCGCGATGTTCTGCAAGGCGGCGTAGTAATCCTGAGGGACGACCGTATCAAACCTGCCGGTCTGCAAACACTCCTGCCCGAACTCATACACCTCCCTGATTGAACCGCCCCAGCGTGGACGTATCGACCAGCGGTAACTGCTGTAGGCCGGGCTGTGGTCAAACTGCGCACCGACCGCACGATCAAACCAGAGCCGTTCTTCACCTGTCCCAAGCCCCATCGAAACCGTAATCATCTCGGCGAACGCATCCGGAAATTGCGGGGCCAACTCGGTAGCTCTGACTAGATGATCACGGGCACGCTCCAGGTGAGACCGAAACCCTGCCCGCCCCTCATCCGTCACGGTACTCGCGTAGCCGCTCCCCCGCTTCTCCCAGGCCACCTCGACATGATAGAACCCGCAGATCACACCGACCAGCCACGGGTTCACAGCGTCCGGCTGATCGATCCGTTCGCACACCGGCTCCCACCGATCCAGCCAGTCTTCATCAATGTAATTCTTGATCCTGCGGAACAAAAAGTACTGGTCCTGCATACTCAGTGCCGGGTCGTTGACCCCCTGACACACCAGGTCCACCCATGTATGGATCGCCTGCCGAGCCTCCTGGTCCTGATCCAGCTCCTGAAACTTCCCGGCTATCATCCAGACGACAATGAGCTTCCGATTAAGCGGATACCCGCTATCTAAAATGTCCTGGTAAACCTCACGCGCATACGCCAGGTAACCCTCATCGTCAGCATCCATATCCCGGAAGATCAGGTAACGTACATAAGGGTCGTCACAGCCGGCCAGCTTGATCTCGGCAAGCAGTTCCTCTCTACGCTCCTTGGACAATGTCTTAGGCACCTTGGCTTGATTGGGGGCCTTCGCATTCGCGAATGTCGCCGCATCCCCATCAAGCAACTCGATCACCTGCTCGTCCCAGGCCTCAGACCGGCTCCCGATCTCACGATACGCGCCCGCCATCGTCTGCTTGTAGTGCTCAAAAAGCTGAAGACGGTAATCCTTCTCGGTGTAAGCATCGGGGTTGTCCGCGTTGGGGATGGCGGCATAGCAAGTCGCCCCCAAACACAGGCAGCAGATACTCACGAGTAGACATCGAAAAGTCATCGAGCCGTTGGTTATATGCATCATCGGTCCCCGTTAATGAGATATCTGACCACCACCCGTATCATGTTAACTTAGATTGACGTGTAGATGAATCGGCGAGACCAGGGATGCTCAAATCACCGGCTGGCCGGGCAGGATCGGGGGCATCGGGCAGCCCAAGGCGTCACTGATAGCGCGGAGCAGTTCGCCCTCGGCTGACGTGACTCGGCGGTCTGACACGATGCAGGCGGCGCAGGCGTGGATCAGTTTCTTTTTCTCGCGGATGCTGACTTCGTTGAGGGCATCCAAAGCGAAACTGAGTTGCTTGAGTCCACAATCGGACTCGGGCAGCAGCGAAGGTGCCTGCGAGAGTTGCAACTGAGCGGCACCGTCGGCGAAAGCGGCCTGGACCTCTTGCGGGTCGCTGTGGCCGAAGCGTGCGAGGGTGGACAACAGAACCGCGAGGTGTGGCAGCATCGGCTTAAGTGAGTAATACCGAACGCGCGGATCGACCCGGCGGGCGGCTTCGTAAGCGGGGGCGAGCCGGCGGATCAGGATGTGGCTCAACGCCCACTCAAACAATTCGATCCGGCGGTCCTCGGCCACCAGTTCACGCACACATTTCTTAAACCCGGTGTACTGCGCCGGCGAAAGCTCGTGCAGCGCAGGCATCGCCATATCTACCAACGGCAGGCGGGCCTCGGGGTTCATCTTTTTGATAGCGGGCAGCAGCTTGGCCGTCGCGTCGGCGATGGGGTGGCCCACCAGCTTCCGGATACTGTCGGCCTGCCTCGACGCGATCGATGGGTCGTGATCAATCAACATCGCGTAAATCACAGCACAGGCGCTGAAGCTGCTGTGAGCCGCGTCACTAAGCTCCTCGGGAATCGACTCGATCAGCCCGTGGGCATGGTTGACGTGCTGATCACTTAGGCTGCCCAGCAGGTCCAAGACGGGTTGCGACTCCACGGAAGAAGCTTGCGTACCCGCGAGTCCCGAAATCGCAGCGGCGGATTGCCCTTGGGCAAATCCACTAACCGCCCCACCGCCTCTTGCCGTGTCGTGTTGTGCTGCATGAACGACACGGGACGTATCGGGGAACTCACCGTCCCAGTCGGGGTCGATGCGTCGGATGCGTTCGGGCAGCGGTGGGTGGGTCGCGGTCACGGCCCCGAGCCAGCTGCTGATGCCCTGGCTAAAGAACATGTGGCTGACCTCGCTGGCGCGAGGGCTGGTGACGGTCGAGTCGTAGGTGTGCCCCCCGATCTTGGCCAGTGCCCCGCCGATGCCTTTGGGGTAGCGGGTGAACTGCACCGCCGAGGCGTCGGCGAGGAACTCGCGCTGGCGTGAGACGGCGGCCTTGATGAGCCCACCGAAAAAGTACCCGACATACCCAATGACCATCAGCGCGGCGGCGGCGATGAGGATGACGACGATCCCCCCGCCGTTGTCGTCTTTGCTGCGTGATCGTGACCGACGCCGTGTGCCGCCGGAGTACAACAGTGTGCGGAAGATCATCTGCCCGATAAACGCGATGACAAGGATGCCGTGCAGCACACCGATCAGCCGGATGTTCAGGCGCATGTCGCCGTTGAGGATGTGGCTGAACTCGTGCGCGATGACGCCCTGCAGTTCGTCGCGGTCCAGCAGTTGGACGCAGCCCCGGGTGACGCCGATGACGGCATCCTCGGGCTGGAACCCGGCGGCGAAGGCGTTGATCCCGTTCTCATCATGCATCAGATAGACCGGAGGGACCGGGACGCCGGACGCGATGGCCATCTCCTGCACGACGTTTAAAAGTTTGCGTTCGTCAGGATCAGAGCTGCCGGGGTCGACCAGGCGTCCGCCCAGCGACTCGGCCACGACGCGTCCACCGCCTCGCAGCTGCGCAAGCTTGAAAAGTGACCCAATCGTCACAACCGCAAGCACGGAGGCGGTGACGATGAATAACAATTCCGGCTGCCAGATACTGCCGGCCCCGCCCGAGCCGCGTGCGCCCATCATCACGGCGATGGCGATGACGGGATACGTCAGGGCGATAATGCAGACCACAGCGGCGATGAACAGCAGCACAAGCCGACCGGTCTTCCGGCGGGCGCGTTCCTGGTGCTCAAAGAAATCCATCGCCATAGTCAGTTAAACCATCAGAATCGTGTGGAGCCCCGCATCAATCATCGCGCGGTGTGGTAGTCCGAGGAATCTCCCGATAGAGCCGGGAGCCAATGGAAGGATCAAGGCACGACAAGCCGGCCGTCAAAACGTAGTGTGCCTGCCGTGCATGCTTCGCTTCCCTATCAGGTAAACGACACCTTCACAGCCTCGCGTTCTTCAGCCACCTCGACCTCGAACAGCGTCGCCTCGGTAAAGCCGAACATGCCGGCGAAGATGACCGGGGGGAAGGTCTGCCGGTAGATGTTGTAAGTTGTGACCGAGTCGTTGTACGCCTGGCGTGCAAACGCGATCTTGTTCTCGGTGGAGGTCAGTTCTTCGCTGACCTGCATCATGTTCTGGTTGGCCTTGAGGTCGGGGTAGGCCTCCATCACTGCAAAGAGTCGGCCCATCGCGCCGGTCAGCGCGCCCTCGGCACCGACCAGGCCCTGCATCGCCTTGGCATCGGCGGGGTTGGCCGCGGCGGCCTGTGCGGCACCGGCGGCCTGATTACGCGCAGAGATCACAGCCTCAAGCGTCTCGCTCTCGTGCTTCATGTAACCCTTAGCCGTCTCAACCAGATTCGGGATCAGGTCGTACCGGCGTTTGAGCTGGACGTCGATCTGTGAGAAGGCGTTCTTGAATCGGCCGCTGAGCGTGACGAGCCGGTTGTAGATCGCGATTACAAAGCCAATCAGGCCCAGCACAATCAGCCCAATCACAACGAGAACGATGATGGTGGTCATAAGGAGTCTCCAATAGATCGCGGGCGGATATGCCCAACGTGACTATAAGGATAAATGATCGACGGCTCCCGTGCGCGGGAATACCCGCCTCTGGATACCCGGAGACGGGAAAAACACTCTGACAGGTCGGATTAGTCTTCCGCACCGGCTAGCGCCGACTCGATCTTCTCACGCAAACCGAGGGGTGGCGATTCGAGCTCATCCAACCATTGAAGATGGGCAGGGCGTGCGACCCCAGCTTCTAACGCCATCGTTATCATCGCCAGCCGGGCGGCCCCCGGATCAACGACGGCGATCAGGTAATCGGCGATGTCCTGCGCTTCGGTATCGCGACCGGCGGCGAGGCAACCGGCGTAGGCCTGCGAAGCGTGCTCGATGAAAAGACGCAGCATGATCGGCGCATTCTGGCGTTGCTGCTCTTCGGTCATGTTCGGGTTGGGATCGAGCATCTTGGCCCGGTCCTGCACATGGGCCAGCGGGTCGGCGTAGACGATGCCCAGGTCGGCCCAGCGTTGATGCTTGCGGAGCGTCTGATCGACGCGATAGGCAACCCGCTGTGCCGCGGCGAGGCGATCCGGGTCTTGCTTGACGCGGTCGAACCAGGCGAGTGTTTTGTCGTCGTCGCCGAGGGTTTCATTCAGAACGATCCAGTCGCTCAGATCGTCCCAGTCCGGGGCGGTTTTCAGGCTCTGCTCAGTCTTGTCGCGGATCGTGGCAAAGCGTTCGCGGGCCGGGGGGTGCTCGGCTATCAGGTCTTTGATGGATTTGGCCATGTACGAGCCGCGCACGCCGACCATGGACCGGCGGAAGGTCAGCATGTGCTGCCAGAGCCAGACGTATTCCTCGGTCGCCTTGTCATAGTCTTTGTTATTCAGATAGGTGCCGGCGAGTTTGTATTGCTTCATCACGTCGACCTTGCCGTTGTCGTCGATGCGGTCGCCGTGCAGGGCGCGGGCCTGGTCGAGTCGGCGTTCGCCGGCTTCAACTTTCTTGAGCCAGGCGTGCAGGTCTTTGCCGCCCATGTAGCCGGACGCCCGGTCAAACGCTTC
>CBDUNP010000126.1:0-8115 GCA_965368605.1 uncultured bacterium
GCAGACGCAGGCGGAGACAGGCGTATTGTTTCTGGCCATAGTGTTGTGTGGTGAGTTGGTGGGTTCGGTGTTCCATGTCCGGCCTGACATGAAAAATAATGTAGTGGAAGTGGGGTACTGGCTGGCAGAGTCGGCGAGAGGCAAGGGCGTGGCGACGCGTGCGTTACGGAAGCTGTTGGATGTTACGTTCGGTGAGCTGGGGTTTAATCGGGTGAATATCCGGATTGCGCCTGGGAACAAGCCGAGCCTGGCGATTGCTAAGCGTTTGGGGCTTGAGCCGGAAGGCGTGTGCCGTCAGGCGTGGAAGGTCGGCGATGAATACTGGGACGCGGTAGAGTTCGGGGTGCTGGCCAGTGAATGGGAAACAGGTGGATCGTGATAAAAAAATCAACGGTTGAAGAGATCCGCGAACGCTTCGACCACGATGTCGAGCGGTTCAGCAACCTGGACACGGGCCAGGAGGCGACGATCGATGCGCCGCTGGTGATGGACCTGATCGCCGAGGCGGCGTCCGTGGTGACGCCGGGCGCGAAGGATGTCCTGGACATCGGCTGTGGCGCGGGGAACTACAGCCTGAAGCTGTTGCAGCGGCTGCCGGATCGTGATGTGAATGTGACGCTGCTTGACCTGAGCGGGCCGATGCTGGACCGCGCGTCGCAACGCGTCGGTAAAGCGGCAAGCGGGGGCGTGCGCACCCTGCAGGGGGACATACGCGACGTCGACCTGGGCGAGGCGCAATACGACGTCGTCATGGCGTCGGCGGTGCTGCATCACCTGCGTGAGGACGATCAGTGGGAAGCGGTGTTTGCGAAAATCTTTCGTGCTTTGCGCCCCGGTGGTTCGTTCTGGATCAGTGATCTGATCGAGCAATCTCATCCCGCGGTGCAGGCGCTGACGATGCGCCGGTACGGAGATTACCTGGTCTCGCTGCGTGACGCGTCATATCGTGATGCGGTGTTCAACTATATAGAGAAAGAGGACACGCCTCGGCCGTTGATGTATCAGCTGGACCTGCTGCGGCGGGTGGGGTTTGTGGATGTGGATGTGTTGCACAAGCACGCGTGCGGCGCGGCATTTGGTGGGGCTAAGGCCCGATAACCGATGACTGAATGAACACGATGCTTACATGCATCGTATAAAACAGGCCGTGGAAGGGGCTTGAGCGGCATGGGGGCGGAGGCCGTAAGCCACGCCTAAAATGGGCCGATACACGACTTAGAGGGGACGGGCACCTAAATATGACTACGACCACCCACGCTCCGGAACTCGGGGATTCCCAGTTGCCAAAACCTGATCAAGTCAGTGACCAATCGGTCAAGCACTTCGTGTTGGACACCAATGTCCTGCTGCACAATTCCTCGGCGTTGTACATGTTCGATGACAACGAGGTCGTGATCCCGTTCACTGTCCTGGAGGAGTTGGACAAGTTCAAGAGCATGAACGACGACAACGGGCGCTCGGCGCGCGAGGTGATCCGCCAGCTGGACCGTCTGCGTGCGAAGGGGCATCTGACGCAGGGCGTGAAGTGGAACGGCCACGGCGGGCGCATCCGGGTGGAGTTTGCGGTGGAAGACCGGCCCAAGTGGCTGCGCGAAGACACGCCGGACAACCGGATCATCGGTGTCGCGTGGGGCCTTAAAGAGCAGGGCCTGCACACGGTATTGATTACCAAAGACATCAACGTCCGGCTGAAGTCGGATGCGTTGGGGATCCAGACCGAGGACTTCGAGGCGCAGAAGGTCGACAGCGACCGGCTGTACGCGGGGTATCTTTCGCTGGACGTGCCGACGTCGATCATCGATACGTTGTACGAAGAGAAGCAGCTTGAGGTCGAGGAGCTTGCGCCGCATCTGGTCGAGACCACGGATGACGGGGACGAGATCCATCACGAGTTGTATGCCAATCAGTACCTGGTGTTGAAGGACTCGGTCGACGAGTCGCACACGGGGATCGCGCGTCGCCTGGCGGACACGGACCAGGCCATCCCGATCCACGGCCCGCGCAAGCCGGTGTACGGGATCATGGCGCGTAACGTCCAGCAGACGATGGCACTGGACCTGCTGCTGGATGACGAGGTCAAGCTGGTCACGCTGCTGGGCGCAGCGGGGACGGGCAAGACGCTGCTGGCGATCGCGGCGGGCATGGCCAAGACGTTTAACGAGCAACGCTACGACAAGATGCTGGTGGCCCGGCCGATCATGCCGATGGGCAAAGACATCGGCTATCTGCCGGGTGACAAGGACGAGAAGCTGTCGGCGTGGATGCAGCCGATCTTCGATAACTTGAGCTACCTGATGTCGACCCGGGGAGCGGGCGCGCAGCACGCGGACTCCAAGCCGGCGGAGCAGCGGATCAAGTCGTTGATGGAGTCGGGGCAGTTGGTGCTTGAGCCTTTGACGTATATCCGTGGCCGGTCGATCCCGCATCAGTTTATGATCGTGGACGAGGCGCAGAACCTCACGCCGCACGAGGTCAAGACGATCGTCTCGCGTGTCGGCGAAGGCACGAAGATCATCCTGACCGGCGACGTAGCACAGATCGACAACCCGTATCTGGATGCGTCGAGTAACGGGCTGTCGTACATGATCGAACGACTCAAGGGCCAGCACATGGTTGGCCACATCACGCTTGCCAAGAGCGAGCGCAGCGAGCTGGCGAGCATCGCCGCGGAGAAGCTGTAGGCGGGTACTTTGCCGCGGCCGGGCTTTCTACGATCCGCTGCCTGGCAATACGGTTACAATTCATATTCACAGCCTTCGTGTGCCCTGTGGCCACGTCAGGGCTGTTTATTGCTCGGCCCCGGGAACTTTGGTCGGGCTGATACGTCTAATATGATTAGGTATGCCCTGCATATAATTGATGAAATCATCGGGGGACTCACCGCGTTGTAATGACGAGGCATGGCTATGAATGAGAAGAAGCAAAACGCGACGGCCGGATCAGGCGGGCAAGCCGATGGGGTTAAGGCGCCGACCGGACGCCGTTGGCTGAAGCGGTTGGTGCTGTCCGGCGCGGTGGTGTTGATTGTTTTGGTCGCGTTGGTGCTGTTGTTGCCGACGTTGTTGAGCACCGGGGCGGGCAAGGGCCTGGTCTTCGGCACGGTGAACGACGGGATCGTCGGCGAGGTCGAGGCGGACAAGCTCAGCCTGGGCTGGTTTGGCGGGCAGAGTGTGTCGGGCCTGGTCGTGCGCGCAGAAGACGGCACGGAGGTTGCACGGGTCGGGCGGGTCGACCTGCCCGGCGCGACGTTGTTCGGCCTGTTGCGTGGCGGTCTTGCGATTGGTGAGGCGCGGATCGAGTCGGTCACGGCCGACATCATCGGCTACGACGACGGGACGACGAACCTGCAACGCGCTCTGGCATCGCGCGGCGGGGCGGCGAAGACAACCAAGCCCGGCGATGGCACAACCTCAGGCCCCGGCGGCGAAGTGGTCTGGCCCAAGGGGTTGTCGTTTGACCTGGTGGTGCGTGACGTGGATGTCGCGTACCGGGCGCACGGGGTGGCCGAGCCGGTCCGGTTGAATATCAAGGAGGCGGACCTGGCCGGCGCGGACCCGACGCGGCTGCTTTTTAAGTTGAATGCCCAGGTCAGCCGTGGCGACCAGACCGGCGCGGTGTTGGCTGAGGCGCAGCTGGACGATTTGTTTGACGGGGCGGGCGTGTATCAACTGGACGCCGCCAGCGCTCAGATCAGCACACTTATCACCGACCTGCCGACGGACTTCCTGGACACGCTGTTGGAGCAGGGCGGGAAGCTCAGTGCGTTGCTTGGTCCGGTGATCAACGGGGATATCAAGAGCGAGATGAATACCGCCGGCGGAACGGCGACGCTGAGTCTGGTCAGCGAGCACATGGACGTGGACGGCGGGGTCGCGTTCAGCGATCAGGGTGTGGTGGGGGCGGGCACGTCCCATGTCAGGCTCACGGTGACGCCAGCCGCCTGGGCGGCGTTTTCACCCGAGGGCGGCACACGCACCAGCACGCTCGCCGAGCCGGTCGGCATCGCGGTTGAGTTAAGCGAGTTTGACTTGCCGTTGACCGATGCCGGGCTTGGCCTGGCGGACGCGCGTGTGGACCTGAAGATGACGGTCGGCGATACCCTTCTGCAGATCGACAAGGTCGGCAAGGTCGAGTTGAAAGGCACCTCCGGGATGATCCGCACGGATCGGCTGGGGTCTTCACTGACTGCGGCTTTCAACACCACCAGCGCAATCAACGACAGGCCCGGCGGCGTGAGCGTGGATATTGAATTAAGTCATCTGGTCGATGAGAAGCACCTGTTGAACCTGGCTGCGGTGTCCGCGAAGGTGAACGGCAAGCTGACCAACGCGCCGGTCGCGGCGGTGTTGGATGAATTGATCCCCGATACGACGCAAGGCCTGGCGACCCGAACGCTTGGCCCGACCATCGACGCGGATGTCAGCCTGACCACGCAGCCTAACGCGCAGGGCGACGGCGTCACGGGCTCGTTTAACGTGGACCTCTTAACCACCGGCGGCGAGGCGGGGCTGCTCTCAGCCTTGATCGGGACGTTTGCCACGACCGCGCAGACGGCCGAGCTGGACCTGGCCGACGGGTCGTACGCCAAGTTCGACCTGACGCCGGAACTGATCGAGGCGTATCAGGCGGCTTTCGCACCACCCCAGGCGGATGCTGTCGCGGCGAAGCCGGCGCGTGCGGTCGGTGGGAGACTGGTCAAACCCGCGGAGGATGATCTTGCGGCAGGTCGTGTCACTCTGGCCGGGTCGACCTCGGTCCGGTTGAGTTTCAGCGAGGTCTACAGCCGGTTTGTAAAAAACGACGACGGGGTGTTTGCTATCGATCGTGACTCGGCCCGGGTCACCGCCCGACTCAGGAGCCCGGAGGTCAAGCTGAACCAGCAGGGCCAACTCGCCGCGACGCTCAGCAAGATGCTGGTGGATATCCAGAGCGAAGGCCTGACCGGCGATACACGGCTGGTGATGAACGCGAAGGTCGACTACCCGGCCACGAACGCGGACGACGCGCCCCGGTCTGGGCTGGTCGAGTCGGCGACCAATGTCAGCGGGCTGATCGGTGATAACGGCGAGATCGACGCCACGAAGGCGTCGTATCAAACGGTCACCCGCGTCCAGCAGGCGCCGATCGACCTGATCGACGCGATGTTTGAGATGAACGGGGAACTGGTCGCCGCGGTCGGTCCCCGGGCGTTGCTGGATGTGGTCGGTTCGTATTCACCTGCGAAAAGCGCTGTGGTATCGGCTGATGCTGCTGCTGCGAAGAGTCAGGGCATCGGTGGCTTTGATTTCCTGCTTAAGAGCCGGACGGCCTCGGCGGATATGAAGCTGCTGGTCGAAGAAGGCAAGTGGACACTCAAGGCCGACGCGCCGCTGAGTTTTCAGGTCACGCCCCGCCTGTCACAGTCTGTCTTGAAGAAGGTCAACCCGTTCCTGGGTGGAGCAATCTCGGCGAAGCTGCCGATCGGCGTGACGGTGAAGCAGGAAGGGTTCTCTGTGCCGTTGCACGAGGCAACGATCAGGGACGTGAACGCCAACATCAACCTCGAGCTTGGCGAGCTGGACCTGCGTGGCGAGGGCGTGCTCAAGAAGCTGTTGGAGCAGTTGGGGGTGGGGGATCGGAGCCTGTTGAATGTCGGGTTCTCCCCGGTCGCGATCAATCTGGTGGGCGGAAAGCTGTCTTACAAAGACCTGACCATGAGTGTGGGCGACGTCGTGCTCGGCTTCTCCGGCGACGTGGACCTGAACAATCAGAAGCTGGACCTGAAGATGACGATCCCGGGCCGCTCGTTATCGAATATCAAGTGGCTCAAGGGCGCGGTCGATCCGAATCAGGTGATCGTGGTCCCGCTGGGCGGGACGTTTGACCAGCCGACGCTTGATTTCAAGCTGCTCAGCGGTGAGATCGCCAAGGCGGCATTAAAGGGCCAGCTCGAAGGCGTGGCGGGTGACGCGATCGGCGACAAGCTCGGTGACAAGATCGGTGGCGGTGCCGGGGCGGCGGTGGGTGGGCTCTTGAATGACTGGATTTCGGGGAAAGACTCGGGCTCGGCCCCAGCTTCCACGAGCCAGCTGCCGACCCCGCAGGGCGGTGATGCGTCGCCCACGCCGGCGTTGCCCGGTGCGGTCGAGTCTGAACCCGTGGCCGAGCCAGAATTGACCGCTGAGGAGCGCGAGGCCCGCAAGGAACGCCGACGTATACGCCGCGAACGCCTGGAGCGAGAGCAGGCGGAACGCGAAAAGCAGCCTTAGTAAACGTGTTTCTTACACGGTCCGGCCGATTTCACTTAAAATGGTCGGCCTATGCCAGCACAAACCACGACGGATTTTGACCCGACGACTGTTCCGATGATGCGCCGGCGCTTCGGCCGAACCGGGCTGGACATGCCCGTGTTCAGTTGCGGCGGGATGCGCTATCAGGACGGGTGGAAAGATAAGCCGCTTAACGAGATCGCCGACGGGTTCCAGGACAATCTTGAGGCGACGATCCACCGTTCGGTCGAGCTGGGGATCAACCACATCGAGACCGCGCGGGGCTACGGCCCAAGCGAACGCCAACTCGGGCTCGTGCTGCCGAAGCTGCCGCGTGACGAGATCATTGTGCAGACCAAGGTCGGGCTTGAGAAAGACCCGGAGGTGTTCCGCAAGCACGTGCTGGAGTCGCTGGAGCGGTTGCAGCTGGATCATGTGGACCTGCTTGGGCTGCACGGGATCAACGACCAGCAGGGCTACGAATACGCCTGCAATCCCGGCGGGTGTTTCGACGTGGCGCAGGAGCTACGCAAAGAGGGCAAGCTCAGGTTCGTGGGCTTCTCGACGCATGGCCCGCTGGACATCATCCTCAAGGCGATCAGGCACGGCGAGGCGGAGGTCGGCAAGGGCTTCGATTACGTGAACCTGCACTGGTACTACATCTTCCGCCGCAACTGGGAAGCGATCGAGGAGGCGACCCGGCGGGACATGGGGGTGTTTATCATCAGCCCGTCGGACAAGGGCGGGATGCTTTATAAGCCGTCGGACAAGCTGGCGGAGTTGTGTCAGCCCCTGGAGCCGATCGTGTTTAATGACCTGTTCTGCCTGATGCAGGACAAGGTCCACACGCTGAGCCTGGGTGCGTCCCGGCCAAGCGACTTCGATCTGCACATGAAGGCCATATCGCTGTTTGACCGGGCCAAGGAGCTGACGGCCCCGATCGACGCGAAGCTGTCGGCGGCGATGCGGGCGGCGACCGGGTTGGATCACCCCGAACACATGACCCGCGGCATGCAGCACGACCACGCAAAAGTCCCCGGCGAGCTGAACCTGGAGATCATGCTCTGGCTGCGTAACCTGGCGGTGGGCTGGGACATGGTCGAGTACGGGAAGATGCGTTTTAACCTGCTGGGCAACGCGGACGCCTGGTTCCCCGGCGGCAAGCCCGCCAACCTGGACGAGGTCGACAAGGCCGCCTTGATCAAGGCTGCGGGCGATTCACCGTTTGCCGAAAAAGTCCCGGACCTGCTGCGCGAAGCGATCGACCTGCTCGGCGGTGAAGAGGTCAAGCGGCTCAGCGAGAGTGAGTAACGTTGTGACGGGTGGGGCTAGGCGTTCAGGCTAAAGAATCAGGCTCAGCAGGATCGCACCGATCAGCAGTGCCGCAATATAGTCCAGCACCCAGAGGATGATGATCAGGTACAGCGCCTCAAGGCCTTCCAGGTCGAATAGGATCGACAGCAGTGTCCAGTAAGCACCGAACGCGACGAACCATCCGACGAACCCGCCCATGACCCCGCCGATCAGGAAAGCGATGATCGCGCCCAGCGCGGTAGGGCCGATGACCACAGCGACCATCTTATAGAGCGCAAGCCCAAGCGGGCCGAACGCGACGTCCAGCAGCTTCACTGCCAGGATCATGCCGATCAACAGCAGCGGGATATTGATCGCTAGGTCCACGCCGATGGCGATGGCTGCGCTGACGACCCCTTCGGTGGGGTTGGTGGCAAAGCTCAACTGCTCGATGAACTTCACCGCAAGCCCAACCACGATCAGGATCAGCGGCAGCCAGATATCAACGAACCGGCTGGCCCCGACCTCGTCTTCTTTATCATCCAGGGCGCGTGAGATGGCGCTGGAGGCGATC
>CBDUNP010000127.1:0-8081 GCA_965368605.1 uncultured bacterium
CGTCGGCCTTGGGGGCGGCAGGCTTGGGCTCTGGCGCTGGTTTGGGCTCTTCCACCGGCTTGGGCTTCTCGGGCAGGTCCGCGACCGGGACCGGGATCTTCCCACGCACCGCCGAGATCTTCTCCCGCAGCCGACCTTCCAGCGTCGCCAACTCCGGGTCCTGCTTGAGGTCTTCGGGCTTGGCCCCACGCAGGTGCGCCGCGGCCGAGGACCAGGTACGCAACGCCTCGGGCTCTCGGCCGAGCCGGTACAGCGTGTCCGCGAGGTGGTCGCTGACGATCGCCAGCGTGGCGGTGCTTGTCCCGCCGGGTCCCTCGGCACGGACCCGCGAGATCGCCGCCTCCCGTGCTTTCCGCAGCCAGACCTCGGCGTCCTCAAACTTTTCGAGCTTGTAATACGCCCAGCCCAACGAGTCCAGATACGCCTCATTGGTCGGGTCGCTGTCGACCGCCCGCTGGATCATCGTCAGCGCCTTGGCGGGGTCTTCGTTGCGCATCAGCATCGCATACCCCAGCCCGTTATTCGCCGGGCCGTGGTCGGGAAACTTCGCCAGCAGGTCGCGCATGACCTGTTCGCCGCGATCCATGTCGCCTTGGCTGTTCACCGTCACCGCCAGCAGATACATCAGCTCGGCCTCGTGATCGGCAAAACGTTTGGCGGCATCGGAGATCCGCTGCTCCGCCAGCTCGTGCTGATCCATCGCGGACAGCGTCGACGACAGCAGGCTCACCAGCAGGACCGGGTTCTCGATCTCTTTCGCCTGCAGCGCCTCTTCCAGGACATCGACCGACTGCTGATACTTGCCCCACTGCCGATACAAGAACCCCAACTGCCCCGCGCGGACAGGGCCGGGCGGTTCGAGCATGAGGATGCGTTCCTGGATATCAAACAGCCGCTCCTGGTCGCCCGCGGTGTTGTAGAAGCGCTGCGCCATCCGCAGCAGCCGCAGGTCCTCAGGGCTGGCGGCGAGCCGATCTTCAATAAGAGCCACAGCCTCGCCGGTCCGGCCGGCGGCGTGATAGGTATCCAGCAACTGGTCCAGCGCTTTGCCGTCGTTAGGATTCTCCGCCAGCAGCCCCTCAAGGATCTGCGCCGCACGGTCATAACTACGGCTCGCCTCGTGCAGCTGCGCCTGGACCAGGCGTCCGGTCCGGCTGTTGGGGATCGTGCCTAAAAGCCGCTTGACCAACACACGCCACTTGGCGGTCTGGTCCTCGATCGCGGACTTCTGCCCGGGCTCCGGATCGTAAAGGTCCAGCAGCGCCGCGTACAAAACCTCAGACTTGGGCTCGGCGTTCAGCGCATCCAGGAGCGTCCGCTCCGCGTCGCTCGCCCGGCCTAGCGCCAGCTCCAGGTTCGCCTGCGTGATCACCAGCCTCACGTCCCCGCCGGTCTCGCGGATGACCCGGTCGATCAACAAGATGGCCTCTTCGGCGTGGCCCGTCTTGGCAAGGACATTCGCGCGAAGCAGGATCACAGCCGTATGCGTTGAATCCGCCAACGGCTCAAGCACCTCGGCGGCCGCATCAAAGTCATCCTGCACGATCAACGCCTTGGCCAGCTCGACCCGCGCCACCGCCAAGTCAGGCGACCGTTTCACCGCCAGCTCAAACTGCGCCTGCGCCTCGTCGTACCGCTCCAGCACCGCCATGCAAAGCCCGCGCAACACGATACGCATCGTCGCCAGGTCGTCTGCCTGGTCGTCGTAGCCGATCACGTCCAGCAACGCCTGGGGGTCCTGAATATGCGTCACCAGTGCCGTGCCGTAAGCGTCCGCGATCTGCGGCGCCTGCGCCATCAGGGCCGCGGTCAGCTCGACCGCCCGCTCTAGTGATTTTTGTGTGTGCGGGGCCTGCGACTCGGGCAACAGATAATTGTGCAGCAGTGTGTAGTACGCCCGGCGATCCTCCGGGGCCTGCGCCAGGTGGTCCGTCAGCAAGACGCGCGCCTGATCCGTCGGCAGCACGTCCGCCGTAGCAATCGCCAACGACTCGGGCCGCTCCTGGCCTTCATAAACCGACCGCAACGCCTCCGCCACCCGCGCCGAAGGCACCCCCTGATTCACGATATACCGAACCATCGCCAGCGCCTGCGCATCGCCCTGCCGACGCTGGACCTGCTCGATCACCAGACGCTGAGCAAGCAGGTCATCTCTGAGCCGCAGCGCCGCATAGACCCGGCGTTTATCCAGCTTCACTGCGTCGGGCACGCCGGCCTCCAGCGCCTCGCGGTACACACCGATCGCGTCCGCGGGCCGATCCAGCCGCATGTAAAGATCGCCCAGAAGCTGGCGGGTCACGCCGATCTGCCGACGCAACAGCGCCTGCTCACGCGCATAGATCGAAGAAGAAATCGGGCCGTTGGCCACCGCGATGTACTGTTCAAACTGCTCGGCCGACGCGCCGTCGTGCCCCATGTTCCGCAGCGTGTTGCCCAGGAAGTGGCGCGATAACTCCGCCAGCGCCGACGGGGGTTGCTCCCGAATCAGGATGTCGTGAAACAAGACCGCCGCCTCGTCGTGGTCGCCCTTCTCCACCGCGAACCGGCCGAGGATAAATAAGCTCCGTGCATCCTCCGGGGCCAGGTCCACCGCACGGCGGAAGTACTGCGCCCCCTTGATACGGTTCCCCGAACGCGTGTAGATCTCACCCAACAGACGCAGCAGCCTCGGCTCATTGGGCGCTAAACGCAGCGCCGCCTCCAACTGCTGCTTGGCCTCCGCCATGTCCCCCGCACGCCACGCGATCCGACCGGCGACGTACGCCTTCTGCGCCGCAAGCGGTGGCTCCACGTCCTCATTCAAACCGTCGGGCTGCGCAACCGCATCCAAAAAATCCGGCCGGGGCAGCGGGGCCAGGACCTGATCCGTGGTGAGTTTCGCCTTGGCAAGACTTTCGCCGGTCAACGGCGTCAGCGTGTCCGCAGAAATCCCCGGCGGCAGCTCCAACCCATACCGCAGCTGCACCCGTTGATATTTCCTGGTTTCCGGGGACGCCGGGCTCCCCCCGCGCTGACAGCCCGTCACGAGCATCAGGCAGGCCGCCAATACGATGATCCAACTTGTACGCATGCGGACGGTCCTGATCTCGTTGCCGAAACTTATCAAGGGATGACCTTGTTCAACGGGTAGCTGAAGATCGCCGTCGCCCCCGCCCGCTTCAACGCCGGTGAGAGGTCGCGCTCGACCCGCTCTTCCAGTACGACCTCAATCGCGACCCAGTTCGCATCCGCCAGGTCATTCACCGTCGGCGACTGCTCGGCCGGCAACAGCTTGAGGATCTGATCGAGCGTCGCGCGGGGCACGTTCATCTTCAGACCGACCTTCGATCTCGCATCGATCGCCGCCTGCAGCAGCAGCGCCAGGTCTTCGATCTTGGCCCGCTTCTTCGGGTCGGCCCACGCCTGCTTATTGGCGATCAGCCGGGTGGTCGAAGTCAGCAGCGTGTCGATTACCCGCAGCTTGTTCGCCCGCAGGGACGAGCCGGTCTCGGTGATATCGACGATCGCGTCGACCAGCCGGGCCTTGACCTCGGTCGCGCCCCAGCTGAACTCGACCTTCTTGACGTCGATGTTGCGTTCTTTGAAATACCGCTGGGTCGTGCCAAGCAGCTCGGTCGAGATGATCCCGCCAGCCAGGTCCTCGGGCTTGTGATAGTCAGACTCCTCCGGCACCGCCAGCACCCACGTCGCCGGGTTGCTCGTCGCGCGGGAATACTGAAGCTCGCAGACCTCGTGCACGTCCGAATCGTTCTCGACGACCCAGTCGTGCCCGGTGATCCCAAGGTCGATCACACCGTCCTCAACGTACCGGCTGATCTCCTGAGCCCGGAACATGACCGCCGCAAGCTCGGGGTCATCGATGCGCGGGAAATAAGACCGGCTGGGGATCGTGATGTTGTATCCCGCACGATCAAACAGATCGACGGTCGCGTCCTGAAGGCTGCCCTTGGGGATCCCGATACGCAGCAGGGCATCCTGTAGTTTCGTATTCATCTGATATCACTTCTTCTTCGAGGTCTTCTTGGTTGTTTTCTTGGTGGTCTTCTTAACCGTCTTCTTGGTCGTTTTCTTAGTCGTCTTCGCCGCGGCCTTCTTGGCAGGCTTGGCCTCGGCCTTGGTTTCAGCCTTGGCTTCCTTGGCGGCGGCCTTGGTCTTTTTCTTGGGGGTTTTCTTCTTCGCGGGCTCGCGCTTCTGGTCTTCGCGCAGGGTCTCGACGGTGAACAGCTGCGGCTCCGGGGCCTCTAAGACCGAGGCCGGCGTCTTGCAGCCGTCCGACCAGGCCTGCAGCAACAGGTGCGCCTCGACCGACGGATCACCGGCCTTAAACTGCCGAAGCAGCAGCGACTCGACCTCCGCAGCACTGAGCCCCTCGTCGATCGCGCCCTCACGCTCCAGCAAAGCCACCAGCTTGTCGTCGACCGGGATCGCGTGCCCGCCGAAACTCAGCAGCATCACCGAGGCCGCCACGTAAGGCGTGACCCCCGTGAGCGTGTCCAGGTAATGACGCTGCTCCTTCTTGGTCTGCATAGCGACCTTGACCATCCTGTGGTCGTGTTCCCTCAGATAAACATCACGCAGCGACTCGAGCATCCGCTCCACCCGCCAGTAAACACGCGGGTACTTCTCGCCGATGACATCCACGATCTCCTGCGTGTGGCTGACGCGCAGCTCGTTGTTGTCGACCATGTTTTCCATCAGCGCGTCGTAGGCCTGCTCGGCCTTGCGGCGGGTGCTGTCCGCCTGGAGAAAGGCTATGATCAACTGCGTGGTCGGCTCGTAGCTCGGGGCCTCCAGGCTCTTGTGCTTGGTCTTTAGCTTACGCATCAGGGCGTTGAGCTTCTTGATCTGTGCGGGTTCGTGCTTCACTTCGGTCGGTCCTCTGAGGCTGTTAGTAGCCGGGGAGTGGTTGGGTATTACGTCTTATTCCTGTGTCGGCGTGTCGCCGGGCGCGGCCTTGTCTTCATCCAGGGCCGGCGTCTTCTCTTCGGCCCGGCGGATCGCGTCGTGCACCGCGGACTCCTTCTTCAGCGACTGGTCCAGGACAAACCTGAACCTCGGCACGGTCCGTGTCGCCATCTTCTTCAGCACCAGCGTTCGGATGTGCCGGGTCGCGTGCTGAAGGCCGTGGATGTTCTTGCTCTCTTTTTCTTCGGGCATGATCGACACGGAGATGGTCGCGTCGGCCATGTCCTGGGTGATCTTCACCTTCGTGATGCTGATAAACGCATCGATGCGCGGATCGGCTATGTCCCGCTGGAGGACTTCGGCGATCGCCTTCTTCAAGGTTGCTTCGATTTGTGCGATTCGATGGCTCATAACGGAATCAGTGTCTCTATCAATCTTTGCCCGCCCCGGACAGTATCTCGATCCGGTGGTCCGCCAGGACGAAACCTCGTCCGCCGCGGAGCTTGTTGAGTATCCCATCCAGCACGCTCTGGCAGTGAGGCACCTGGGTGCTCACCACCGCCATCCCCAGCGTCGCGGTCCGGTGCACGTCCTGCGTATCGACCTCGGCGACCGAGACCTGATGCTCCCGGTGCAGCCGGTCCTTGAGGCTCGCTACCACTCGCCGTTTATCCTTCAACGACTGCGCCCCGTCGATCGTCAATTCAACCTGAAGAATACCGATGACCATAAGCAGATCGCCGATCTATGATCTTCAATCTGCGATCTGAAAAACACAACACGATTGAAGATTGCAGATCGCCGATTGTCGGTCCGGTTAGTCCAGCTTCCTCTTCACTTCCTTGACGTTGTAGCAGACGATCGTGTCGCCGGGCTTCAGGTCGTCGTAACCCTTCAGCCGGATGCCGCACTCCGTGCCGGAACGCACTTCCTTGGCGTCGTCCTTCACACGGCGGAGGCTCTCGATCTCGCGGTTGTCCGTAACAACGACCCCGTCCCGTTCGAGCCTGGCCCGGCCGGACTTCTGGAACGTGCCCTCCGTCACTATACAACCCGCGATCATGCCCAGCTTGCCGATCTTGAAGACCTGCTTTACCTCGGCCTGACCCAGAATATCTTCCTGAGTCTCAGGCGTAAGCATGCCTTCCAGGGCCTTGGTCACGTGGTCGGTCACGTCGTAGATCACGCGGTACAGCCGGATGTCCACGCCCCGCTGCTCGGCGATCTCGCGGACCGTGCTGGTCGCCACCACGTGGAACCCGATCACGATCGCATTAGAGGCTTCGGCCAACATCACATCCGTCTCGGTCACGCCGCCCACCGCGGAGTGGATGACCTTAACGTTGACCTCGTCGTTGCCCAGTTTTTCCAGGCTCTTACGCAGCACGTCCATCGACCCCTGCACGTCGGCCTTAAGCACGACGTGCAGCTGGTTGGCCTGGCCGGCCTTGATGGTCGCGGCGAAGTTGTCCAGCGTCACCTTCGTCCGGCTGGCGAGCATCTTCTGACGCTCGGCGTCGCGGTACTGCTGGGCCACGCTCTCGGCCTTCTGAAGCGTTTGCGTCACGTAGAACTTGTCGCCCGCGTCCGGGATCTCATCGATACCCGACAGCTCCAGCGGGGTCGCCGGGCCGGCATCTTTAATCGATTTTTCACGGTCGTTGGTCATGTCACGCACCCGGCCAAACGCCCGGCCGATCACGATGAAGTCCCCGACCTTGATCTGACCATCCTGCACCAGGACACGCGCCACCGAGCCACGCCCGGGCTGCATCTCCGTCTCGATCACCGCGCCCCGCGCGGGGCCGCCGTAATCCGCCTTGAGTTCCAGCAGCTCGGCCTGGTAGTCCAGGACTTCCAACAGGTCCTGGATGCCCGCGCCGGTCTCGGCCGACGTCTTGATGATTTCCGTGTCGCCACCCCAGTCCGAGGGGTTCAACCCGTGCTCGGCCAGCTGACCAAGAATCTTCTGGACATTCTCTTCCGTCGCCAGCGGCAGGTCGCTCTTATTCAGCGCGACGATGATCGGCACGCCGGCGGCCTTCGCGTGGTTGATCGACTCGATCGTCTGCGGCATCACGCCGTCGTCCGCCGCCACCACCAGCACGACCAGGTCCGTCATCCCCGCACCACGGGCACGCATCGAGGTAAACGCCTCGTGGCCCGGGGTATCCAGGAAGACCACCGTCTTGTCTTTGTTGTCGCCACCCTTGACCGTCACGCGGTACGCACCGACGTGCTGGGTGATGCCGCCGGCCTCGTGCGAGGCGACGTCCGCCTGGCGGATCTTGTCGAGCAGCGACGTCTTGCCGTGGTCCACGTGGCCCAGCACGGTCACGACCGGCGGCCTTGGACGCTCATCGACCAGCTCGCGCTCGGCGAACTCCTTCTCGACAATCTCTTCAGCAGTCTGCTGTTCCTTGACCTCAAGCTCGATGTCGTATTCCAACGCGACTTCCATCGCGGCCTCGGTCTCGATCGCCGAGTTGATCGTGGCCATCGTGCCCTTCTGGAAGAGGTACTTGATAACTTCGGCACCCTTGATGCCGGTCGCGGCGCTGAAGGCCTTGATCGTGATCGGCTCCTCGATCTCGACCTTCCCGCCGGTCACGACCGCGCTGAGCGCCGCCTGCCCGGCGTGTTCGTTTTTATTGAGGTTGCGTCGGCGCTTCTTGAGGAAGCCGGTCGAGCCGGAGAGCCTTGCGTCCAGCTCTTCCATGTCGGCCTGGCTGAAGTTGGTCGGCCCCGCGGGCAACGCGTCGCCGGAGCGGCCCCGACGGGTATTCATGCCGCGGCGTTTGTTGGGGCGTCCGCCCGGCCCGCCGGGTCCACCGCCTGCGCCGCCGGCACCCTTGCCGCGTGCCGGGCCTCGCGCCCGTGTGATCCCCGGGACGCCGTCGTCCTGCCCCTGCGAGTTGTAGCTACCACCGCCGCCGCCTTGCTGACCGCCACCGATCGGTCGGCGTGGCCGAGGCGCGCGTTCGGGCTCGGGCTTCTCGATACGCAGGACCTTGGGGCCCTTGAGCTGGACCTGCTGGGGCTTGGCCAGTTGCTGGCCGACGGGCTTGATGATGTCCGGCCGGGTCGGGACGTTGGGTTTGCCGACCGGGCCGACCGGTTTGTTTTGCTTCGGGGCCTGGGCCGCGATTGCGGGCGGCTCTTCGGCAGGCGGGTCT
>CBDUNP010000128.1:0-8071 GCA_965368605.1 uncultured bacterium
GGCCGATGTTGGAGAGCGCGTTGAGCTGCCAGCGGATCGCTTCTTCCTGATCCAGAAACCACCAGCCCGATCCGAACTGGATCTTGCCAGGGGTGCCGCCCTGGAAGTTCCCGGCCATGGCTGCGAAGAGGTAGTTGTCGGCGGGATTGAGGTTGTAGAGGATGGTTTTGGGGAGTGTGTTTCGGTCGGCTAGCGTGCCGAGGTACCACGACAGGCCTTCGCCTTGCGGGTAATCCCCGATCGAGTCGAAGCCGGTGTCGGGGCCGAGCGTGCGCAGGGCGGCGGGGTTGTTGTTGCGCATCGCGCCTAAGTGCAGCTGTTGAGTCCAGCCTGCTTCGGCATTCAGTTCGCCAAAGAATACAAGCATAAAACGCAGGAAGTGGTTGGTGTCATCGTGTGTGACGGCCTTGCCTTCAACGTGTTTCTTGTAGATCGCTGATGCCAAGCCTTTCAGGTTCTTTTCATTCGAGAGCTCGTCGGCGGGGATATGCGTCAGGCCGTGGTCGCTTAGTCGGCAGCCCTGCTGGTGAAAAAAAGCGTGGCGGGCCTTGATCGCTTCAAGCAGGCCATCGAACGTGTCGCAGCTGATGCCCGAGGCCGTTTCAAGTTTGGCTAGATAATCCGTGAACGCGTGGTTGTCGCCGATCATGCAGGCCTTGTCCGGGCGGAAGGCGGGGTAAACAGCCGTGTCGGGGAACAGGTCTTGCGAAACGATGCGGGCGTGGTGCGTGAGGTCGTCCGCCGGGTCGTCCGCCGGGTCGTCGGTCGTGCCGATCAGGGCGACGTTGAACTTGTCCAGGATCGTTAAGACGGGCATCTGCTTGAGTTGCCTGGACGATTCTTCCCAGATGTCTATCGCGGTGTCGGCGTTCAGCAACACGTCGATGTCGAAGTAGCGCTTCAGCTCCAGGTGGGTCCAGTGGTACAGCGGGTTGCGGATTGTGTTCGGCACGGTCTGCGCCCAGGCGAGGAACTTGTCATACGGGTCGGCGTCGCCGGTGATCAGCGATTCGTCGATGCCGTTGGCGCGCATCGCACGCCACTTGTAGTGGTCGCCGTCCAGCCAGATCTCGGTGAGGTTGTTAAAGGTCCGGTTGCCGGCGAGGTCCGCCGGGGGCAGGTGGCAGTGGTAGTCGTAGATCGGCTGGCCCGCCGCGTGCTCGTGGTAGAGCTGTTTTGCGGTTTCGTTCGAGAGCAGGAAGTCGTCTTGGATAAAGCTCATGCCTGGCCTTTGTGCGTGCTGCGAGATGTCAAAATCACGGCGGTAAGAAAAATTGTCGGGCAGGAAACTCTGTTTCCGTGGTTTGATGATACCGCGCGGGGGAGGGGCGGACATCTTCACGGAGGCACAATTGTTGCACGGTTTATTCTGGCGTGCCTGCCTCCAAAGAGGCTATGATACGTTCGGTCTATATTTACAAATGGAGGGCTGCTCATGTTAGCGCGATACGTTCTGGTTTCGTCAATACTCTGCCTGTCCGTTGTTTTGTCCCCGGGCCTGGTTATGGCGGATGAGTTACCGACGGCGGAGCCGGCGGAGGTCGGGATGTCGGCGGACAAGTTGTCGGCGGTGGACGACGTGATTGTGCAGATGATCGCGGACGAAAAGATCGTCGGCAGTGTTGTCGCGGTTGCGCGCCACGGCAAGGTCTGCTACCTCAAAGCGCAGGGGCAACGCGATACCGAGCCCGCCGACGCGATGCAGACGGATACGATCTTTCGTATCTACTCGATGACCAAAGCCATCGTCACCGCCGGGGCGTTGGTCCTGGTGGATGACGGCGTCATAAAAATCGACGACCCGGTCACGAAGTACATCCCCGAGTTGGAGGCGTTGAGAGTTCAAGAGGGTGATAAGCTTGTGCCGTTGTCGAAATCGATCACAGTTGCGGATTTGATGCGTCACACCGCCGGGTTCACCTACGGCTTCGGTGACGACGCGATCGATCAACTGTTTCACAAGCACGAGCCGCTTGCCGCCAAGGACCTGACCGAGATGGCGGAACGGTTGACGCATATCCCGCTGCGTAATCAGCCGGGGGAGGAGTGGGTGTACTCGGTCTCAATCGACATGCTCGGGCTGGTCATCGAGCGGGCGACGGGGCAGCCGCTGGACGCGTTTCTGGAGGAGCGGATCTATCGGCCGTTGGATATGAAGGACACGGGGTTTTACTGTCCGCCGGAGAAGGCGCATCGTTTTGCGGCGCTCTATCTCAGTGAAGACGGTGGGCCGTTACGGCGAGCGGGGGCTGACGACTGGGGTCGGGACTACAGCCAGGCGCCGACGCTGTTATCCGGCGGCGGCGGGCTGGTCAGCACGGCTAGGGATTACCTGCATTTTCTGATGATGGTTCAGAACGGCGGGGAGCTGTTCGGGCAGCGCGTACTCAAGCCGGAAACCGTGGCGTTGATGACGACTGATCAACTGCCTGCCGCGGCGTTCCCGATCGGGTTTGGCGATGAGAGGCAGCCCGGCGTGGGGTTTGGCTACGGGTTTTCGGTCCGAGTCTCACCGGACGAGGGTGATCCGCATCGGCCGGTGGATGTCTACGGCTGGTCCGGCGCAGCATCCACGCATTATTGGGTTGACCCGGCGCAGGCGTTGATCGTGGTCACGCTCGAACAGCGTCGGCCGTTCACGACGGACACGATGGACCGGCTCAAGCCGTTGGTTAATGACGCGGTTGTGTGTGAGTGAGCGGTGTGCGAAAAACTTGCCGTCATTCCCGCGCAGGCGGGAATCCAGTTAGGCCTTCATCTGGACCCCCGCCTGCGCGGGGGTGACGGAAAACGCTGCGGAAAGTCATTATGCAGACCGTTCTAAACGGGTAAGCGGGGGGTGTTAATATTGCGGCGGTCAGTCATTAACGAAATGCAGCGGGCGGTATCCCTCGTAGTAATGAAACCCCCGCTTTAAGGATTCCGGGAACGACATCAGCAGCAACGGCTCGTCGCGCGACTTGGTGTAGTCGTATCGGAAGGCGCCAAACGTCCAGCCCCGAAGTGACGCCTCGTTCACGTCTTTCACGATGGACGTCAGGGGGATCGCGATCTCTACGCTGTAGGACGTGTCCTGGTCGCTGCTGGGCCCGTCGGTGCCTGTGATCGAGGTGGCGACCCGCGCGTTGGAAGACCAGCCGTGGTAGCGTTTGAACCCGCCGCCGCCGCGGCTCTCGTGCCAGGCGTCGGTCAGCGTTCCGTTCGGCGCGACCACCAGCTCGGCATAGGAAAGTTTTTGAACGCTCGGCTTGATGAAAAACTCTGCGACGTCCCCAAACCATAGCTCGGCGTCGGGCTTATCAGAGTACGACCAGATGTCGTCGTCTTCGCATTCAAAGCCGACATACAGATGCGTCGGGTCCCAGAGCATGCGGACCTTTGTTACGGGGAGGTCGCCCGCGCCCCTGGGGGCAAAGACGTAAAACTGTTCGATGACCTCGGCACGCTGCCAGTCGGCTTCATCCAGTCGGCCATCAATGTTGATCGGCGTGGCGGTGCGTTGGCATGGGTAGGGGGCCGGGGAGGTGGGGGCCGTCGCGCGGGGCGGGCTCTGGCATCCGGGGGCGGTGAGGGCGGTCATCATCACGGCCAACAACAACGGCATCACTCTATTCACGGCGGGCTCCCATATCAGTTGTCTTTAGAAACATACTCCCCCAAACCGGATGGATGATCAATCCGAAATATCCTTGTCCGCGTAATCCTTGTGTTTGATCACCAGGCCGACGTCGTGGTGGTCGCGTTTGAGTGTGCGTAGCCGATGGAACAGGGCTTTGGTGTCGAGGATCCCGCCGATCAGGAACCAGATCGTGGTCACCGCGCCGATGACGACGACGATCCCGACGCGCCAGGCCCAGAAC
The DNA here is from genome assembly GCA_965368605.1 of uncultured bacterium. GTDB lineage: Bacteria > Planctomycetota > Phycisphaerae > Phycisphaerales > Phycisphaeraceae > JAJRRS01. The sequence goes on from CBDUNP010000128.1 coordinate 3,861, forward strand.
GTGACCCAGGTGTCTTCGGAAATATCGGGCCAGAGTTCGTAGGTCGATCCGATGTAGATGATCGTGCCCACCGCGAACACCAGGAACCACCCGATCGTCCACGCCAGCTTGCCGTAGTAGATGTACCGGTCGGACCGGGAAAACTCCTCGGTCGGCAGGACCGCCCGCCAACCGGACACGGGCCTGGCGACGTCGTCCGGGTGGTCTTCTTTGACGGCGTACTTCCCGCGGTGCAGCATCCGGTCCATGTTGAACGCGGGCCGCTTGAAGACCAGCCAGGACATCAGCGAACAGGCCACATACCCGAAGATCGCCAGCAGCATCGCGAAGAAGTTGACCCATTGCCCGTCCAGCGGGAACTCATCGGGGCCGACCTTCCAGTTGATCCCCCAGACCCGGCTGGAGATGCCTTCGAATACAAACCTCAAGCTATCGATGACCCACGGCGCATCGCTGAGCATCCAGGGGTACAGCGGGTCGGCCCAGTAGCGTCTCACCAGCATCCCGCCGATAGCGACCAGGCAGCCGGTGGTCATCGCGACCCAGGCGCCGCTGGTCGATCCGCGTTTCCAGTACAGCCCGCCGAGGATCAGCGAACCCGCCCCGCCGATGTAGATCGCGCCGGTGATCGCGAAGAACATGAAGATAAAATCGTTCTGTTGGAACAGCAGGCTGAAGAAGAAGATGAAGACCGCCACAAAGATGATGGACAGGCGCAGCAGGAGCATGTGCTGCTTGGGTGTAAAAGGCTTCTTGCGGAACGGCAGGATCACGTCCTGGATAAACATGCTGCCCCAGGCGTGCAGGTAGGTGTCGTGGGTGGAGATAAACGCCGCCAGCATCGCGGCGCAGAGCAGGCCGATGATGCCCACCGGCAGCGACTTGGCGAGGACGACCGGGACGGTCATCTGGCCACGGATCTGTTCATTCTCGATAGTGTCCAGTACGCCGTTGACTTCGCTGGCGACGCCGACATACCCGGCGTCGTTCATGATGACATACGCGCCGATCGGCAGGAACATGCAGACGAGCGTGAACACCAGCCCGCGCCACTCGCCGAGGATGCCCGCCATCTTGGCCTCGTGCGCCGACCGGGCGGAGCAGTTGTAGCCCTGCGAGCCCTGCCACGCCTTCCAGCCGTAGACCAGCGTAAACGCGCCGATCAGGAAGTAGAAGATGTTAAACCCCTCGACCTTGGCGGTGTGGAACGGGTGGATGCGGGACGCGTCGCCGGGCGAGGTCTTGAGCGTCTCGATGATGGTTGACCAGTCGAACATCCAGAAGATCGCCCCGAGGATGATCAGGAAGACGATGTTGGTGAAGACGCCCTGGATGAAGTCGGTCAGCATCACCGCGATCTGCCCGCCGAGGAACACGAAGAACAGCGAGATCGCCAGCAGCAGGAAGATGAGCCCGGCGTAGACGAGATCGATCTCGCTGCCGCCGATCATTACCGGGTAGTGCGGCAGGCCGCAGAAGTAGATAAAGAAGCGTGCCCCGACCGCCGGGAAGATGCCGAAGTTCACGATGCCCGCGACCCAGCCGAGGATGCCGGCGAAGACACGGACGCCCTTGCTGTAGCGGACCTCGAAGAACTGGGCCATGGTCATGGCGCGCGTCTCCCGGTATCGGTAGATGACCCAGCCGGACAGCGCGATCAGCAGCGCCAACGGCGACATCATCAGCATCCACCAGTCGGCGGTGAAGCCGGCGGCGTAGAACATCTCGAAGAACGCGACGATGCTGATCGCGCCCAGGCCCGCGGTCCCCTGGGAGATGCACAAGAGGTATCGGCCGGCGCAGCGGTTGGCGGCGAGGAAGTCGGCGACGCTCTGGGTGTACCGTTTTGTCGCGACCGCGGTCACGACAATCACAATCAACAGGCCCAGGACGATGCCCCAGTCGATCAGGTGCATGTTGCTTGCGATGGCCGCCAGGATGCTTGGTGTGGTCATGTGGGGGTCCAGCCGGTCGTCTGTGGTGCTTGGAGGGTGTCGGGATGTCTACCTGATGATGGGGGCATCAGGTATTCGTGGCGTGCGGTTATGTGCCGCCGTCGGATCGGGCGAGCATCGCGTGCTCGTTGGCCTGCTTGGGGTCCCGGCCGTCTTCATTCAGGAGCTTGGAGAGCCAGAGGTGCGCCGCTTTTAAGCCGGGGGACATCGAGACGCAGGTCTGTAGCGCCAGGATCGCCTCGTCGGTCTTCCCGGCCTCGGCGAGCGCGACGCCGAGGTTGTAGTGCGCCCTTGGGAACTGGTGCATCAGCCCGACCGCACGCAGCGCGAAGTCGATCGCCTCATCAAACCGCTTGCGGGAGATACACACACGCGCCAGCCCGTTGTAGGCCACCGCGTTCTCGTCGTCGAGTTCTATCACGCGCTTGAACGCACGCTCGGCGTCGTCCCACTGATCCAGCCGGACATAAGCCTGGCCGAGGCTGCTTAAAAGCATCTCGGTATCCGGGGCGATCGTCTCGGCTTTCTTCAGGTACTCCAAAGACTCCTGGGGTTTGTCCTGCTGGAGCATGATCTGGCCGAGGGTCGCCAGGATGACCGCGCTGTTGGGGAACTTCTCCAGCAGCTCGCGGGTCAGTGTTTCGCATCGCTCAACCTGGCCGGTGCGCATGTAGCAGCGTGTCAGTTGGAACTTGTAAGCGACCGCGTTGGATTCATCCTGTTCCAGCAGTTCCAGCCAGACCTCGATGGCTTTATCGACCCGCCGGCTGTCGGTCAGCGCTTTGCCGAGGTTGATCTTCTGGTCCAGCATGGTCTTGCGGACGGTTTCCTGGGCGTCTTCACTGGGGGCGTCGATGTAGCCCAGCTCGACGAGGTGGCGGATGGCCTCGGCCGAGGCGACGGGGTCTTCACGCTGGGACTCGTCGTGCATGCCGTCCTCGCCTTCGACGGCGTCCCAACTGAGGATGTGCTCGGCCCGCACGTCCTGATCGAAAATCTCCAGCCAGGGTCGGCCGTCCATGTCCGCGCCGATCGGCAGGCCGAACAGTGACAGGATTGTCGGCGTGACATCCAGCAGGGTGGCGCCGTAGACCTGATGATCTTTCTTGATCCCCGGGCCCTTGGCGCAGACCACGCCGAACGGGCGGTGCCAGCTCTCGGGGTCTTTAAAGCCGTCGACGTCGTCGCGGCCCTGCCCGCTGTGGAACCCGTGATCGGAGACCAGCAGGACGGTGGTGTCGTCGCCGGCGTAGTTCAATAGCGACTCGAGCATCATGTCGTGGTAGCGGTAGCAACCGATCATGACGTCCTTGTACATCTTCGCGTCGCGCTCGCTGACCCCTTCGATCGCCGGGGGGTGGTAGGGCATGAAGTGGTGACCGAACTGGTCGATGGCGTCGTAGTAGATCGCCATGAAGTCCCAGGGCTCTTTGAGCATCGTCCAGCAGGCCGCCGAGTGGACGGTGCTGGCCCGGGCGAGGAGCGTGACAAACTGCGAAAACTTCTCGTCTTCCTTCGGGTTGATCTCGCGGGCATCGGGGATGAAAGGCAGGACCGCTTCGCCATCGAGCAGGCGGGGGTCGACGCGGAGTTTTTGAAGATCATCCGCCAGGCGTGCCGGGTGGAACATCCCGTCGGTGGAAGATTCGGTGTCTCTGTCTGCGCGCAGCTGTGTGAGGTACCGGTCGGTGACGACGGTGCCGTTGATCGGTTCCGCGGGGTGGCTGGCGAACCAGCTGACGACGTTGGACTTCAGGCCGTTCTGCGAGAGGATGTTCCAGAGGGCCTTGGTTTTTCGGCTGGTGCTGCTGACGGGCCTGATGCCGCTGCCGTCGGGGAGGGGTTCGGTGAATCCGTAGATCCCGTGCTTGTCGGCGCGTTTGCCGGTGGCGATCGAGTTCCAGAGCATCGGCGAAAGGATCGGGCGGATCGTGGCGAGCTTGCCGCTGGTGCCGTCCTTGATCAACTTTTCTAACGTCGGCATGAGCCCTTGCTCGATCAGTGGCTCGATCATGACCCAGTCGGCGGCGTCCCAGCCGATCAGGAGGACTTTCTTGCTGATTCGTTTTGTCATAGTCGTTCCGATTCGCGGGCGGGCATCCGGGGCCTAAAAAAGAACTGGGTGGCACTTTCGTACACACCCAGTTTAAATGGTTTCATGTCAGACGCACCGGCTTACGCGGTCCGACGACGCAGGCCCAGCGCGCCCAGGCCCGCGGCGAGCAGGCCAAGCGTGGCGGGTTCGGGGACCGCACC
>CBDUNP010000129.1:0-7923 GCA_965368605.1 uncultured bacterium
AGGCGGCCGGGGCTATTCCGGGGGCGTCGCGGCGGCGGGTAAAGATAGGGGTCGGCTGGACATGGTTTTCAATAAATCCAGTGATAACCCGATGTTGTCTTCCTGCAGGCGATCAAAAAGTGCCTCGCCCCGGGCCAGAATCGACCCTTCCTCTTCGTAGTAGGGATAGGACTTCCGGGTGTCGATGTCTTTGTAGGTCTCGGTGCGGTAGGGGAAGCTGTCGCCGGTGGCGAAGTCGTGGAGGATGATGATCCGGTTCGGGGCCACCGCCTGGGCCAGGCCGACCAGGTCGCCGTTTTCTGCCAAATAGGTGATGAACTCGGGCGGCGGCGAGGTCCGTGGCAGCGTGCCGAAGAAGGCGTGGTCGATCACGGGCTGCCCCCCCACTTCAACGTGGTAGTGAAGCGAAAGCGTCCGCTGCGAGTTGGGCTCGACCGTGATACGGATCACCCGGTCGCCCCCCAGGTCGATGCTGTCCAGCACGACCGGGTCGGGCGCGGCCCCCTGCTTCATGCGGGAGAAAAACGACACCGCCAGGACCATCAGCAGCACAAACACAATCATCATTAAGATGCGCGGATTCATCCCGATACGATAGGTGTTTTCACGGACACGTCTAGCCGACGAGAACCGCGAGGGCCACCCCAAAGAAAAAGAGCCTCATCCCTGAGGCTCCTCTTCACGTAGAGAGAATCAATGTGTCACAGCCAAAGGTCGGCTGTGTGGCGCGGCCGGTCATGCCGCGCGGCGGGCGGGAGAATCGACCCGCGTGGCTGGCGAGTCCACCGGGTGGGCAACGCCTTTGAGCAGCGTCTGGCGGTAGTGCTCGTTGGCCAACCACCAGGGGCGACGCAGCAGCTGACGCCAGAGGTAGCCGCGGGACTGGCTGACCAGCGTTTCCGAGCGGGCCAGTGTGTAGATCCGACGGCGTTCGTCGATGTTGCTCCAAAGCGTGTGGCGGTCATCGAACTTCAACCGGTCGGCATAGCGGGCCGCGGCGTCGATGTATTCGCTGCCGCTGTCCAGGGTGTTCTGCGAGCTCTGGCTGTGGGCGTGTTCGCGATGGGCCGAGAGCACCGAGGGTAGGATCGTCGGGGACATGCCCTGAGCGATCAGTCGGCAGTTCAGCTCGTAGTTCCAGGCGAAACGCATCTGCGTATCGAATCGGCCGTAGGTATCGAAAATGCTTCGTGCATAGAACGTGGTGCAGTCTGGCAGGAAACCGGAGTCGTGCATCAGGAACCCGGCCAGGTCGGTCGGGCGTGTGGCGTTGAGCTGGCCGAGCTGTTCGTCCAGCTCGCCGATGCGGACGCAGTGCCCCACCACCCATGTGGGCTCGTCGGGCTGAGTCATGCGCTTGGCGACACGTTCGAGTGTACCCGGGAGGTAGAGGTCGTCGGCGTTGAGGACGGCGATGATGTCGCCGGTCGCGCGTTGGATCGCCCGGTTGATGGCGTCGGCCGGGCCGGCGTCGGGCTCGCTGTGCCAATAAGTCAGGTCGTCTTCGTAGAGCTTGATGATGTCGGCGCTGGCGTCGGACGAGCCGCCATCGATGACGATGTATTCCAGGTTTTCATACCCCTGATCGATGACGCTGCAGATCGCGCGTTCCAGGTAGTCGGCCTGGTTGAGGCTGGGGGTGATCACGGTGATGCGGGGCGTGGTGTCGGGCATGGTGTTTCCTTTAACTAAGGTCTACACACACGGGATCGACACGCGAAGGGGGCGACTTAACATCCCAGACAAAAAAATCGACACAATCGTCACAACCGGAACCCACCGCCCCTGAATCGCTGCAAACCCGGTTTTCTTGTGAAGCCGGGTTCGGTTTGTGACGATGATGACGGCTGTGTGGACCCTCCCCCACCACCACGAGCCACTTATGCCGATAACGACCCGCCTGAAATCCTCGCTAAGCCGAAGCGTCTTCCGCGCCAAACAGCTCGTCCACCGTGCGAAATGGTCGGCGGACCAGGGGACGCTGTTACAGTTTTATCGGAACACACCCGGGGAGCGTCAGGTACACGCCCGTTTCAATGGCCAACGCTACACGCTGCACGTCCGTGGCGGGACGCTGGACGCGGCGATCTTCGAGCAGATTCTTTGTGATGGCTCGGAGTACCGGCTGCCGGTGGATACACAGCCAAGCGTGATCTTCGACATCGGAGCCAACATCGGCGCATCCGCAGTCTACTTCGCGGCACGCTACCCGCAGGCACGAGTCTACTGCTTCGAGCCGTTGCCACAGAACATCGAGCTGCTGCGCAAGAACGTCGCGGCGTTCGGCGACCGGGTCACGGTCGTCCCCATGGGGCTCGGCGAATCGCCCGGCTCATTCGAGTACCGAAAGTCCGACGACCCCGCCAACTTTGGTGGCGGTACGTTCCACAACGTCGGCTGCGACGCGGAGAGCGACACGATCCAACTCCCCGTCACGACACTCACCGTGTTCTGCAAAGAATACCAGATCGATCGAGTCGACGTGATGAAGATCGACACCGAAGGCGCGGAGTGCTCCGTCCTCAAGGGCGCCCCCACCGCCCTGCTGGCAAACGTTCACGTTCTCTTAGGCGAGCTGCACAGCGTCGATGACTGGGAAGTCTTCCAGATGCTGACGCCGACGCACGAGCTTTCCTATGAAAAGCCGGTCGGCCGAAGCTGCTACCCGTTCTGGGCTGTGAACAAAGCGCCAGCCGGGTCAACCGAGCTACACCTCGCGGCGTAGATTCAGATAACAAACCTCAAGATCATTGGTTAGCCAACGCTGTTAAGCGTCAGGCGGCTTTACGGCTGCAGCTACCCTTGATCGCCTGGCGCACCTGCTGCGAGAGCAGCCACCAGGGGCGGCGCATGATGTCGGGCCACATCTGACCGCCCGATGCGTGGATTGCGCAGACGCGTTGCATGTAGCCCAGCCGGCGTTGGAAACGCAGGCGCTGGGGCAGCGGCAGGGAGCGGGCGTAGCCACTTTCAATCTTGATGTGTTCGCGTGTGAACCCGATCGGTGCCGCGCAGCTCTTGCTGGACTCGTGCAGGCGATAGGTCGCCAGCTCGGTATTGAGTAGCGTCGGCCGTCGCCCCGACTCGATCAGACGCAGCCAGAACTCAAAGTCCATGCAGTAGTGCAACGACTCATCGAGCACCCCGAGCAGGTCGTGCAGCGAGCGTCGCCAGAACACGCCGGGCTGGGGCAGGTTGAAGGGTTTGTCTTCGTCGCGCAGCAGCAGGCCGGGGATCGTAAACTCGCCACTGGGGAAGACGGTTTCTGTCACCACGCCGTGAGGGTCGATGACCTGACAGGCCCCGGCGATCCAGTCGTCCTGCGGGTGCCTCGCGAAGTGCCCGCCGATCTTCTCAAGCGAGCCCGGCAAGAGTGTGTCATCGGAGCACAGCCAGCCGACGATCTCCCCGTCGGCCAGGGCGAGCCCCTTATTGATCGCGTCGGTCTGCCCGTTGTCCGGCTCGATCACTGCAAAGTCCAGACGGTCCCGGTACTTCTCGATGATCTTGTAGGAGTTGTCGGATGATCCGCCGTCGATGATGCCGTACTGGAGGTTAGGATAGCCCTGACCCAGCACGCTGTTGATCGTTTCTTCCAGGAAAGGTTCCTGGTTGAAGCTGGGCGTGATGAGTGTGATGCGCGGGAGCTGATCCTGCGGAGTTTGAGTTTGAGTAACCGGCTTATTCATGCGGCGATCCTCCCGGACTGGGGCCGTGTGGTGGTTTCGGTCAGCGTGGGCAGTTCGTGGGTCTCGGGCCGTTCGGATGGAGCGCCACGCCAATGGTAGTAAAGCATCAGCCAGTGGCTTGCCAGGACGTAGCCGATGTAGATCCCGCTGAGCAGCCAGCCGCGGAGACCGATGCGCCAGCCGTCGAAGTCCTTGAGTGTTTTCTTTAATTCGATCAGGGGCGTGACGAACCCGGCACGGAAACCAAAGCGTTCGCCCTGGGCGACCATCGCGGCGGCCTCGGTGTGCGAGTAGCGCACGAAGTGCTTGTGCAGCAGGTCGGTGTACGAGTCCGACCAGTAGTGCTGCATGTGGTTGTCATGGGCGTGGGGGATGCGGATGTCCTGCTGGCCGGGCTTGAGCTGGCTGATCCGGTTGCACAACGGCAGGAGGTCGCAGCGTTCACGGTGGATCAGGCGTTGCTTGAACGTCAGCGTGCCCCAGACCGTGCCGGTGAGTTGCTTGCCCTTGAAGTAGAACCACATCGGTAGGCTGAACGCCCCGGCGTCGGGGTGCTTGACCATCGCATGGCGGATGTCTTCAGCCAACGATTCCGGGATGACTTCATCGGGATCGACCAGCAATACCCAGTCGTGGCTGGCAAGCTTCGCCGCGGCGACGCGCGTCGGCTCGGCGATCGGGCACACACCGACATTAAGGATCCGATCCGCGTGTTCCTGGGCAATCTCCAGCGAGCCGTCGGAGGATTCCATGTTGACCGCGATCACCTCGTCGCACCAGCGCAGGGCGCGCAGGCACCGGCCGATGTGTTTCTTCTCGTTGCGGAAGATCACGATGGCGGAGATCGCCGGGCGGGTCGGGTTGGAAGCGTGGTTGGTCATGCGGCCTGTTTGAGTTCCTGAATCATTGCGTCGGGGTCCGGGACGTACAGCGCATCGCCCGAGCCGATATTGCCCTCGGGCAAGTGTGTGCAGATGTTGTAGAGGTTAAACAGCTTGTAGCCTCGGCTTCGCATGAAGACGTCGATCTCGCCGAAGGTCGCCGAGCCGTCGTAGAACGGGACGTAGTTGATCTCCAGGTAGATACAGGCGACACCGGCCCGCAGCATGTTGTCTGCGCCGCGCAGAGCTTCGAGCTCATACCCCTGCAGGTCGAGCTTGAGGATGTCGACACGCTTGAGCCCGGAGCCAGCGAACCAGTCGTCCAGCGAGGTTGCCTTGAGTTCACGGACTTCCTTGACCTGCGTCACCGCGTCGAAATACCGCTCGCTGTTCTCGTTACGCGGCAGGACCGAGCTGGTCATCGGGGAATCGTTGATGAACATCTTCAGCGTCTGCGTCTTGCTGGACAGAGCTAGCTGATGGCGTTCGCCGGGGACGTCGGCCAGGTTGCGCTGCAGTTTCGGGAACAGGTCGGCGTTGGGCTCGAAGCCGTGGACCTGCAGGCCCGGGAAGCGATTGATAAACCGCCGGGCCATCTGCCCGTCGTGCGCACCGCCGTCGACGAAGACCAGACCGCTCTTCTCTTCGGGGAGGTTGCGCGCGATCGCGTCCATCCAATCGTGCGGGGAGTGGGACGTGCTGACCGGGTGCCGCCAACGGTTCCAGGCCGCGAGCATGCGCCAGTACTGCTTCTTGATAGGAGTCAGATTCATGATGATCCTCGTGTCGTCAGGCGGCGAGCGCCCAGTAGGCGACCTTCCAGGTTTGTGGAGACAGCGGCGCGTGCTTCAGTGCGGCGGCGGCGTGCTTGCAGGCCAGTGTTTTATTCCCGGCGTGGATCGCGTAGCACGCCCAGTTGCGGTAATGCTCTGCGGCCGACTGCTTGGGCGCCAGGTCGGGGCGGATACGGCTTAAATCAAACTGATCAGCGACGCCGCGCCGGTCGTAGGCTTCGGACAGCACCTCCTTGAGCCGTTGACACATCAATTCGTAGTTCTTGAAGCAGACGCTTTCCACATGCCGGCGGTAGGTATACAGATAGTTCGGTAGGTTGGTAACTCGGCCGTGCTCTGCCAGGCGCAGGAACAGGTCCAGGTCCTCGACCCAGTCGGTGCCCAGCCGCCACCCCCCCACCCCCCCGAGCGCCTCGGCCCGCATCATCAGGCTGGCGTGAACCATGACGCTGGCGTCGCCGTTGAGCAGGCCCTCGTCGATCGACTCGTGGTCTGTCGGCGGCTCCTGTGAACCGGCGGGCGAGCCAAAAGGGTCGGTCCGCTGCACCCAGGTGCCCAGCGCAACACAATCATGATGCGCATCCAGATAGTCCACCTGCTTTGCGAAGCGTACCTCGGCACACCAGTCGTCGGCATCCATGCGGGCGATGTACTCACCCCGCGCAGCGGCCAAGCCGTCATTCAGCGCGCCGACGATGCCGGTGTTGGCCCGGGAGATGATGCGGATACGCTTGTGCCGGTTGGCGTAGTCGTGGAGGATCGCCAGGGAAGCATCGGTGCAGCCGTCGTCGACGCAGATCAGTTCCCAGTCCTCGAAGGTCTGTGCCAAGATGCAGTCGATCGCCTCGACCAGGTAGGCCTGGGCGTTGTAGACGGGCATCAGCACGGAGACGCGCGGGTTGTCGGTGTTTGGTGTCGTCACTGAATCACGCGGCCTTTCGTTGTGGGTGTGCGGTGTAGCCGATCTTTGCGGCAATCTTGTTCACCGCCCGTTTCCATTTGGGCTGATCGAGCGAGGCAAGCCAGCGTTCACACTCCTGGAACCGCTGCGGCGGGGTCGTGTTGCGGGCCGGGTCCATCCCCTGGAACGGGAGCGTCGAGAGCGTTCGGCCACGCCAACTGATTACGTCCAGCTGCGGGGTGTAGTGCGGCGTGACCTCACCGGTCATGTCGTGCCAGGGGTGGAATAATTTTACATCCGGGTTCCACCGCACCATCAGCCCGAGGCTGCACAGCCTGGCGTACACGTCTTTGTCATTCGCATGAAACCCGGTCGCGAAGATCGGGCTCTGCTCGTAGCCATTGATCTCATCCAGCCAGTGCCGGCGAACGCTCAGACACGCGCCGTGGTTCGATGGGTTCGTCAGCTCGCAGACCGCACGGAGGTGGTCAAGCTCAATCGTGTCGGTGTGTTTGTCTTTCGGCTCGTTGTGGCGGTGGTAATACGTCACCAGGCGATCGCTCGCCTGATGGTCTCGCCAGACGTTCTGAAGGAAGTCCGGCTCGGCGATCACATCGGCGTCGGGGATGAGGACCAGCTCGCCGCGTGCCTCAGCAATGCCGTGGTTAAAGCAGTAGGACGAATGATACGTCCCGGCACGCCCCAGCGCCACGGCGCGGAAGCCCGGGCGTGCATCAATCCGGCGTTGCAGGTCCGGCGCGATCGTGTCGTAATACTCGACCCAGATCAGCTCGAAGTCCTCGGCCGGCATATCCTGCCCGGCCATGAAGTCGATGGACTCGTACCGCTCTCGGAACGAGCCGTCCACCATGACGACGCTGATCTTGGGGCGTTGGTTGTGTTGATTCATCACGCGGCCTCCCGGCTCTTAACCACATCGACACCGCCGACCGCAGCACGGACCCCGCCCTGCTCGATTGTTTCGGTGAAGAGTTCAACGTATTGCTGCGCCTGCTTCGCGGGGGCGAACAGGGCTTCCGCCAAGGATCGGCAGTGTCGCCGACGGCTGATTGCCAGGTCGATCGGTTCATCAAACGCCGCGCCGATTGTTTCGGCAAAAGACTTTGGATCGTTTGGCGGGACCAGCCAGCCGGTCTGGTTGTGGATCATCGCCTCGCCGACACCGCCGACGTCGGACCCGATACTCGGAACACCACACGCGGCGGCCTCGAGCAGCGTGTTCGGCAGATTATCCGCAAGCGTCGGCAGGACATGCGCGACCGCGGCGCTGTAAGCCAGCCGCATCAGGCGCGGGTCACTGATATTCCCAAGCACGCGGTGGTCCCAATCGCCGGGGAGGTTGTCGGGTGTTGCGCCGCCGAGTTGTAACAAGATCGTGTTGGGGCGTTTGAGCTTAGTCAGAGCCTGATAAAGCACCCCCGCGCCTTTGCGTGGGTCGCCGGGGGTCGCGGCACTAACCAGCACCGGCCGACCCAGCGGCAGGTCCAGCGCTTTGCGGGCGGAATCCTGCTCGATGGGCTTGTAACGATCCAGCTCGACACAGTTGCGGATCACCCGCACGTCCTGGCCAGCCAGCATGCCACGCTGCGCCTCATCCGCCAGCCAGCGCGAGGGCGTGGCGAAGGCGATCCGACCTG
>CBDUNP010000130.1:0-7898 GCA_965368605.1 uncultured bacterium
TCGATGCCGGGGGTTTTGTAGAACCCGCGTGCGCCCAGGTCGATGCGCGCCATGCGCGCCTTATTCGTGAACTCGCCGAACGGGATTTTGTAGCCCGGGTTGCGATGGTCGAAAACGTGTCCGCTCTCGAAGCGGATATCGTCGGGGTTCGGGGCGAGGTCTTTGTTCGTTTCGCTGAATAGTTCCGCGGCGTAGCCGGCCATGCGTTGCCGGATGGCGGCGCATGCGTTCGCCGCGGCTGCGCCGTTGAGGTCCGTGCCGGCGCTGGCGGCGGTGGGGGAGGTGTTGATGTTCTTCTCGGTCGAGGTGGTCATCACCAGCACCTTGTCCGCCGATAGGCCAAACTCATCCGCGACGATCTGGCGTATTTTGGTGTTCACGCCCTGGCCCATCTCGGTCGCGCCGGTGGAGACCTGGACGGTGCCGTCGGTGTAGACGCTGACCAGCGCGTTGCCTTGGTTCAGGAACTTGGTCGTGAACGAGATGCCGAACTTCACCGCCGTCATCGCGATGCCTTTGAGCGTCGTCGGTGAGGTATGGTTGAATGCCTCGGCGTCCGTGAGGCGTTTCTTGTAGTCGCTGGTCTCGGCGAGCTTTTCTAGGATGTCCGGGAGCAGGTTGTTGGTGACTTCCTGGCCGTAGGGCGTGGTGTTGCGTGGGGCGTCGCCGTAGCAGTTGAGCTTTCGGATGTCGTAGGCGTCTTTGCCGAGCGCCGCGGCGACTTCTTGGATGATGTTTTCGATGACGGCGATCGCCTGGGGCCCGCCGAAGCCGCGGAAGGCCGTGTTCGGGGGGATGTTAGTTTTGCAGATGCGCCCCTTGATCTTGATGTTAGGCAGGAAGTAGGCGTTGTCCGCGTGCAGCAGCGTGCGTTCCATGATCCCGGTGGAGAGGTCTGCGAACGCGCCGCCGTCGGAGTAGAAGTCCAGTTGGATCGCATCGAGTCGGCCGTCCGCGTCGAAGCCGACCTTGTAGAAGGTTTTGTAGGGGTGACGTTTGCCGGTGACTTTCATGTCGTCGTCTTTGGTGTAGACGACGCGCGCTGCCCGGCCGGTCTTCTGCGTGACCATCGCCGCCATCAGCGCGGGGAGCGCGGCCTGTGTCTCTTTGCCGCCGAACGCGCCGCCCATCCGCTTGCAGCGCACGACGACCTCGTGCATCCCAAGCCCCAGCACTTCGGCGACGACCGCCTGCGACTCGGTTGGGTTCTGCGTGGACGACTCGACCGTGATCTGCCCGTCTTCGCCGGGATAGGCGATGCAGGCCTGACTCTCTAAGTAGAACTGTTCCTGGCCGTTGCTCTCGAACGTGCTTTCGATTTTGTGCTCAGCCTGTTCCCAGGCGGCATCGAAGTCACCACGCTCGATCCGGCGCTCCGGGCCGAGGAACTGTTCGTTGTCGATCGCGGTGTCGATATCCAAAACGGGGTCTTCGCGTTCGATTTTGATCTTAACCGCCCGCCGACCCGCCAGCGCCGCTTCGCGTGACTCGCCTGCGATAATGACGATCGGCTGACCGACATACTCGACACGCTCGCTCGGCAGGAAAGGCTCGTCGTGGAACACTGCGCCGAACTGGTTATGCCCGAGGATGTCTTCGTGGGTGTAGATGCCGACGACGCCCGGGACTTTCTTTGCCTCGGAAATATCCACCGAGGTGATCCTGCCCCGCGCGACCGGTGAGCCCGCGAAATCCACGAACAACTCGCCCGCCATCGTCGGCAGGTCGTCGATGTATAACGCCTCGCCGGTGACGTGGCCCCGGCCGGAGTCGTGCGGGATGGATTGGCCTACTGTGTTCATAGGTTCACACCGCCTCCGGCTGGGCACAGTCGAAATAGAACCGGCTGAGGATGTTCTCGGCCAGTTGCAGGCGGAAGGCGGCGCTGCCGCGCACGTCCGTGATCGGCGTCACCTCGGATCGGGCCAGCTTGCCCGCTTCTCGCATCACCGATTCCTCGAAGGGTTTGCCGGTTAGGAACGCCTCGGTTTTGGGGAGTCGCAGGACGACCGGGCCGACGCCGCCGTAGGCGATGCGGATGTTTTTTATGGTGTCGTTGGCTTTGTCCAACTCGATCAACATCGCCGCGGTGAATGTGGAGATGTCCAGGTCGCGTCGGCGTGAGACCTTGTAGAGCCGAAGCGTCTGCGCCTCGGTCGGGAGCGGGACGTGCACTTGGGCGATCAACTCATCTTCACGCAGGTCGAACTTCTTGTAGCCGTGGTAGAAGTCGTTGATGTTGACGCGTCGCGTGCCTTTGGGGCCGACCAGTTCGAGCTCGGCTCCGGTCACAAAAAGAAACGGGACGGAGTCGGCGATCGGGCTGGCATTGGCGATGTTCCCGCCGATCGTCCCGGCATTTCGGATCTGTGGCGAGCCAAAGACCGTCAACACGTCGTGCAACTGCGGCACCGCGTCTTTGATGGTCCGTTCGACCTGCGTCCACGGGGTGGCCGCGCCGACGGTCATCGATCCGCTATCCAGTTCGATGCCCTTCATATCCCGGACGTTCGCCAGGCAGAGGATGTTGCTTGGGGCGATCTTCCCCTTGTTGTGCTGCACGCCGATGTCGGTGGCCCCCGCAACAACGGTGCAGCCGGGGTGCGCCGATTTGAAGGCGACCGCCGAGTCCAGGTTGCCTGGCAGGGCGATCGTGCGATCGGCATTGTCTTTGATCACGACACTGTCCGCGGTATGTGAATCAAACACGTCCATGATCGGCTGGTCGGGGTACAGCTCGCGGACCCGCGCCGTCTTGCCGGGGTCTACAGCGCAGCCCGCCTCGATGATCTGCACATACCCGGTGCATCGGCATAGGTTGCCCGTCAGCCCGCAGCGCAGTTCGTCCGGGGTGAGCGCTTCTTTGCGTTCGGTTTCCTCGTCTTCCAGCAGCCCGGCCATGGTTATCACGAAGCCGGGGGTGCAGAACCCGCACTGCGAGCCGTGGCATCTCACCATCGCGTCCTGGACCGGGCTGAGCAGGCCGTTGCGTTTCAGGCCTTCGACGCTGACGACGTGCACGCGGTCGAGCTGGTACATGAACTGGATGCACGAGTCGATCGCCCGGTAGATGATCCGGCCTTGCGTTTCGGCGTCCGTCCCCGCCCGGCCGACGAGCACGCTGCACGCGCCGCAGTCGCCCTCCGAGCAGACGATCTTGGTCCCGACCTGCCCGAGCCGAAGCCGAAGGAAGTCCGAGAGAGTCAGGAAAGCATCTGCGCCGGATACATCGTGCCGTTTGCCGTTGATGTAGATCAGCAGATGGTCGCGTGTTGTTTGGGCCGATTGCAGCATGAAGGGGGCGTCCACGAGAACCATTAACCGATAAGCCGATAGCTATCTATTATAGACCAACCCACGCTTAGGCCCATGCCTGATTCTCAGGATTCTTGCTCGGCGTCCACCGGCACAAACGCGAACTTGGCCCCGTCGAACAGGCCTTGATCGCTGAGCTTGAGGCTGGGGATGACCAGCAGGGCCATGAACGAGAGGGTCATGTAGGGGGCGCGCAGGGTGGAGCCCATCTGCTTGACCGCCTGGTCAAGCCGGGCATAAGCCTGGGCGACGTCGGTGCAGGCCCCGTCGGACATCAGGCCGGCGATCGGCAGGGGCAGGGTTTCGATGGTCCCGCCGTGGGCGACGCTCAGGCCGCCACGGCTCTCGATGACCAGGTTGATCGCTTTGGCAAGGTCGTTGTCATGCGCGCCGACGGCGACGATGTTGTGTGAGTCGTGCGCGACGCTCGACGCGATCGCCCCGGACTTGAGCCCGAACCCCTGGATCAGGGCGACGGCGGGCTTGGCTTTGGCGTATCGGTTGACGACCACGATCTTGAGGATGTCGTTGTCGGTGTCGGAGACTGCGTTGTCGCCGGCGGTCTTGATATCCAGCACACGCTGTTCGGTGACAAGCTGCCCGTCCAGCGCTCCGATGACGCGCGCCTTGCCGGACGGGCAGGGCAGGCGGAGGTCGCCGGGCGTGACGGGGTCGGCCTCGAAGCGGTTGGGCAGGTCGCAGGCGGCGGGTTCGGGCAGAAGTGACTTACCCATTTCCGCGACACAGCTTCCGTCGATGAAGGTGCGGAGCACGTTGAAGTCCCGGAGGTTGTCGACCTCGATAAAGTCCGCCGGGTCGTCCGGCTGCAGCAGCCCGACATTCAGGCGGTAGTGATGCACGGGTTTGGCGCAGCCGGCCTGGATGACGTTCATCGGGTCCATCCCATGCGCCACCGCCCGGCGGGCCAGGTCGTCGATGTGGCTCTGAACCAACTCGTCGGGGTGCTTGTCGTCGCTGCAGAGCATGACCCTGTCGGGGAACTCGTCGATCAGGGTGTAGAGCGCCTCGAAGTTTCTTGCCGCCGAGCCTTCGCGTATCTGAATAATCGCGCCGGCGGCGAGTTTGTCCAAAGCCTCATCTTTGGTGAAGCACTCGTGGTCGGTGCTGATCCCTGTACGGATGTAGGCCGCCGCCTCGTCGCCGCGCAGGCCCGGGGCGTGGCCGTCGATGGGTTTGTGGTGCAGGCGTGCGGCGTCCATCTTCGCCAGCAGGTCTTTGTCGCCCATCAAGACGCCGGGGAAGTTCATCACCTCGCTGAGATATCCGATCCGTGGGTCTTTCAATAGTTCGGCTACGGCCTGAGCATCGAGCACAGCACCGGCCGTCTCGAACGTCGTCGCCGGCACGCACGACGGCGCACCGAACATCACCTTCAAGGGCGTGTGCTCAGCGTTGTCCAGCATGAACCTGACACCCTCGACGCCCAACACGTTCGCGATCTCGTGCGGGTCGGAGATCGTCGCCACCGTCCCGTGGACGACCGCCTGCCGGGCGAATTGGCAGGGGGTGAGCATGGAGCTTTCTATATGGATGTGGGCATCGACGAAGCCGGGCATGAAGTAGGTCGCATCTTGCCGGGCCCCGCCTTTGTCGGTGATCTGCGCGATCCGCCCGTCGGCGACGGTCAGTCGGCCGTAGAAAACCCGGCGGCGCAAGATGTCCACGATGTTCCCGGTGTATTCTGTCGATCCCTGCATAAGCCTGCCTCGCGATATGAAGTCAACCAAACGCCCCAATGTACGCCTCCCGGCTGGCCCGCTCAAGCCCCGGGGGAAACTCCGGGGGGAACTCTGGGGGGAAAACCGGGGGTGGGTCCGGGGGTGGTTATGGGGGTGAATCCGGGTTGATTCCCTGGGTGATCCCAGTGAGAAGGGGCTGGCGGATGAAATCGGAGGCGGGTTCCGGGCGTTCTACAATCGTCCGGGCGGGGGGCATCGGGTAGAATGCTCAGGTGGTCCGGGGCACCCAGTACGACCCGGCCGGCTACAGGGCCAGTGCCCATACAACCGCCAGCATCGGGGATATGCGAGAAACATCCGGGGAGTTTCCGGGAGTTTCCGGGGGTATCCGGGGGGCATCCGGGGCTAGTTGAAAGGAGACGATGCCGATCGATCGCGACGGTCTGAATCCAGCGGACCCCAGGCGGCAGGCAACCACGCCCGCACGCCGGTTTTTCCGCGCGCTGACGCAGGAGTCCGGCACCGCGACCATCGAGTTCTGCATGGTCTTCCCCATCGTCCTGTTCCTGGTGCTGATCCTCGTGCAGTCGACCCTGCTGATGGTCGGCAACCAGTTCGTCCACTACGCCGCCTTCGCAGCGACGCGCACCGCGATCGTGCAGGTGCCCGCCGACTTTTCCCATCAGGGTATCGAAGGCCCGAACACCATCGTCCCCGAAGAAGGCTCGCCTAAGTTCGACAAGATCCGCGCAGCCGCCTACATGGCGGTGATGCCCGTTTGCGGCAAGCTGGATAGCAGCGATCAAGACCTGCGCACCGATGAGCTCGTTGACGGCCTGAACGAACACTTCGCCAGCTACGGCCAGGACGCGCCGCGCTGGGTCGATACCCTCGCCGCCGCACGCATGCGTTACGCCGCGGAGAACACCGAAGTGCAGGTTATGTACAGCGACACGCTCAACGGCGACCACAATTTTGAAGATATCGCCGCAGTCGGTCAGGGCTACAACTTCGGCCCGCGCGAGGCGATCACGGTCCGCGTGGAACACCGGCTGAATCTCAGCGTCCCCTACGTCCGGGCGATCTTTGCCGACGGTGAGCACGCCGACGGCCGGGGCAAATATGCCCTCGTCTCCGCACACTACACGCTGACCAACGAGGGCATCAGCCCTTACCTCCCGGAACAGCCGCCGATCGAACGCATCACGCAATGATGCTCTTACCAGAAGGCTTAGCCGACCTATAAAGAGACTCGATGACTGAAGCACACGAACAACCCGCCCCCGCCCCCGGATCTGCCCCCGAAGCGGCGCTGAAGCCCGGCGACAACTTCGGCCCGTACACCGTGGTGAGCCAGCTCAGCGCAAGCCAGGCGTCGGTCCTCTGGCGGGCACAGGACGTATCGACCGGCAAAGAAGTTGTCATCCGGCAACTGATCCCCGGCTCGCCCGCCGCCCGTGAGCGGTCGTTCCTGGAGCGATGCCAGCGCGAGGTCGAGAAGCAGAAAGCCATCGCAGGCAACGTCCGTCGGGTCGTCCTGATGAACGAATTGTCCGACGATCCACGCGGCGCGTTTATCATCAGTGACTTCGTCAGCGGCGCAAGTGTCGATCAGTTGCTGGCAAGCCGGCCCGACCCGTTCGACCTGGTCCGGGGCCTGCGCATCATCCACGCGACGGCCAAAGTCCTCGACCAGATCCACACCCAGGGCCTGGTCCACGGCGGCCTGCGACCAAGCAACATCATCCTCCGGCTCAGCGGCGGCGTGCAGGTCTGCGACGTCGGCCTGGCCGCCCTCATCGCCGACCAGGAGGCGCTCAGCCCCGACGCGGCGAGGTACATGGCCCCCGAGCTGTTTCACGGCAACGCCGCGGATGAAACGTCTGACATCTATGCGCTGGGGGTGGTGGCTTACGAGATGCTCGCCGGGCGCGGCGCGTTTGAGCAGGCGTTCAATGCCGTGTTGTCTGACCCGCGCAGCTCCGCGATGCGGTGGATGAAGTGGCACACCAACGCCAAGGCGTTGCCGACCCCGCTGCACGAACTGAACCCGCGCGTCCCCGTGCGGATGGGCGACCTGATTGCGCGGATGATGTCCAAGGACCGCAGCAAGCGCATCGCCTCCGCTTCGCAGTTGCTTGAAGCGATCCAGCGGCACTTCGGAAAAAAGACGATCGATCAGGCGGAGGTTTCGCCGGACGCATTTTCGCCCTCGGGTCCGCAGGCCGTCGCCACCGGCCCGGGCGATACGGCTGTCCTGCCGCCGCAGAGCAAGGTGCCGGTGTACTTCGCGATCGGTGCGGCGGTGGTGCTGTTTGTGGCCGGGGGTGTCTGGCTGACCGTCAGCACGATCAAGAGCCAGAAGCTGGCGGATCGGCGCGCCCAATCGGCCAGCGTGCTTTCCGATGCGGATCAGGACTACGCCGCCGGCCGGTTCACGGATGCGTTGGCGGACTACGAGTTGCAGGCGGAGACCTGGCCCGAGGAGGGCGACCCGCTGGGTCTACACGGCCGGGCCGGATCGCTGCTGGCCGATGCGCAGATCAAACTCGCGGACGGGGCGTATGACGAGGCCCTGGTTTCGCTGCACGAACTGGATCGTCTTGGCGAGGCCGGGCCAGCTGACAGGCAGGCGGTGAAAGACCTGACCGAAGAGGTCCAGCGTCGCAAGGCGTTTGATGAATCCATCGCGACCATTCAGGAACACCTCGACGCGGAGCGCTACGCCCAGGCCCGTGCGTTGATCGAAGCATCCCACGGCACGGGGCTGACAGAAGCCGAGAAAGAGCAGCTTCTGGATTACCAGGTCCAGATCGACACGATGTTAAATAGTCAGCAGGTCGATGAAGCTCTGGCGGAGGCGGATAGGCTTGCCGGGGAGGG
>CBDUNP010000131.1:0-7878 GCA_965368605.1 uncultured bacterium
CGTGCAAGGTCGCCGCCCTCCCGGAGAACAAGGGCAAGACGATCGTGACCTTCGCATGCAGCTTCGGCGAACGGTATCTGTCGACGCCGTTGTTTGAAGGGCTGACGGGGTGAGTTAGCAGCGGGTGAGGCTCGGCAGTCTGACGTATTGTTAGATCCGTGTTAAATGGTGGACCGGCGGTGGGAGCGCGCCTAACGTTGCACTCACATAGACCATTTAAACACCACGAGCGCCCTACCCACCATGAAAAAAGTGATCCTTTACTCGGCCCTGCTGATCGCTGGACTGATATGTTCGCAAGCGCTACCTCCGTTGATTGGCGAGGCGTATGGCGTGCTGGCGATCCCGATCCGCGCGCTCACGATGGCGGCGTTGGCCTTTATCATGATCCACGTCGGGTTCGAGTTCCACATCGACAAGCGGAACCTGCGCCAGTACGGGTGGGACTACGTGGTCGCGTTTACTGCGGCGACGTTCCCCTGGGTCTTGGTGACGCTGTACTTCGTGTTTGTCATGCTGCCACCGGATTTCTGGTCCAGCGGCCATGCCTGGAAGGAGACGCTCCTGGCCGGGCGTTTCGCGGCCCCAACCTCGGCGGGTGTGCTGTTTTCGATGCTCGCCGCGGCCGGGCTGGGGGCGACCTGGCTCTATGGCAAGGCGCGCATCCTGGCGATCTTCGACGACCTGGACACGGTGCTGCTGATGATCCCGCTGAAGATGCTGATGGTCGGTCTGGCCTGGCAGCTTGGGATGATCGTGGTGCTGATGGTCGGGCTGTTGGCGGTCGCGTACATCCTGATGCACAAGGTGCGGATGCCGGTGACCTGGCCCTGGGTATTGGGATACGGCTTGGCGATCGCGTTGGTCAGCGAGTTTCTGTACGCCGGGTCGAAGATCATAGATGAGTCCGTGCCGATCCATATCGAGGTGCTGCTGCCGGCGTTCGTGCTGGGCGTGATCGCGCGGCCGGCGGGGATGGCTGCTGGCGACTCGGCGGACGGTGACGGGAACGTCGGGGACGAGTTGCACCACATCTTATCTAAGCCGAACGAACTTAAGGCAGCGACGTACCTGTCGGCGGTATTCATGGTGCTGGTAGGTTTGAACATGCCGATGATCGTTGGCGGAGCCGAGCAGCACCTGCCGAGCGTGGACGTGACGATGGTGGCGGGCGGCGCGTCCGCCGCGGGGATAGCGGCCGAGGCGATCGGCAAGGCTGACAACATCGGGACGGTGACCAGCAGCCAGCCGGCCATGGGCTGGGGGATGATCGCGGTGCACGTGCTGATCGTCACGGTGATATCGAACTTGGGCAAGATGTTCCCGGCGTTCTGCTACCGCAAAGAGGCGCACTGGCGAGAACGGATGGCGGTGGCGATCGGGATGTGGCCCCGGGGCGAGGTCGGCGCGGGCGTGTTGGTCGTGAGCCTGAGTTACGGGATCGGCGGGCCGATCGTGACGGTCGCGATGCTGAGCCTGGCCTTGAACCTGGCGCTGACCGGTGTGATCATCCTGATCGTCAAGCGCTTGCTGGCCGGTGTGCCCATCACCCAAGATGCAGGTAGGCCGATCGTCCCGGCGGCGGCGTAAATCGAAAGCCCAAATCGCGGTGAGATAGAAGACGGCGTTGATTGGCCGTGTTGGCTAAACGCGTGGGCGATGTGACTGTAGCGGTCTACCCGTCTTTGTTGATCATAAAGGTCGCGGCGGAATCGAAGAAGGCGCGCAGGACGTTGTTGATGTGGTCGTCGAAGTCGCATTCGATCATCGCTTCTTCCATCCGTTGCACCCAGCGGTCGCGGGCAAGCCGGTCGATGGCGTAGGGCATGTGGCGGGCGCGGAGGCGGGGGTCGCCGCGTTCGGCGGAGTAGCGGTGCGGGCCGCCGAAGCGTTGGACGAGGAACTCGCGCAGGCGGTGCTCGGCCCCCGCCAGGTCGTCCATCGGGTAGATCGTATTCAGCACGTCGTCTTCGGGGACCCGTCGAAAAAACGCGGCACAGAGGCGGTCGAAGCCGTCTTCGCCGATCACGCCGTAGATCCGGTCGTCCAAGTGGAAGTCACTCATAACGACATCATAGGCAAATCCGTGCGACAGGTCGCGCTGCCGCAGCGCATGAGATCAGTTCTGAATCAGGTCAAGCAGGGGCGTGGGGTCTGCCAGGTCGTCGACGACGATGTCGGCGCCGGCCTGCTTGAGTTCGTCGGCGGAGAGTCTGCCGGTGGCGACGGCGAAGGCGGTGCAGCCGTGGGCCTTGGCGCAGGCGACGTCGTGCTGGGTGTCGCCGATGATGATGACGCGGTCGGGTTGCGCTGGTGTGCCGGTGTGTTGGGCGTAGCGTTGCATGGCCAGCTCGGTGAGGCCCGGGCGTGAGTCGGCCTCGTCGCCGAAGCAGCCGAGGGTGAACCAGTCGCGTTGCAGGCCGGCGGCTTCGATCTTGAGCTTGGCGGTCGGGGCGTAGTTGCCGGTGAGCAGGCCGAGCATGACGTCGTCTTTTGACTGGGCTCTTCGTGTGAGCGTGTCGATCAGCTCGGGGATACCCGGGAGGGCTTTGACGGTGTGGTCGTTGCCGGCGATCAGCTGTTGATAATCGCGGAGGTAGGTCGAGCGGAAGGCGTCGTGACGTTCGGCGAGTTGCTGGTCGGTGTAGTGACAACCGGCGACGGCGTCGGCGAAGATCAGGGGATCGAGTCGGCCGCCGAAAGATACGCCTTCAAAGGTGAAGCCCTCGCCGCAGACTTCGCGGCCGGCGGTCTTCATCGCGATCTGGCCGGTGCCTGCGGCGTCGACCAGGGTCATGTCCACGTCGAACATCAGGAGGGTGTGACGCATGGGGGCGGGTGATGCGGGGAGAGAGTTTCTTGTTAACGAGGCATCCGGGTCTTCGCTGCGCTCAGGCCCCGGCGTTGGGGGGGCGTACGAGTATTTGGCGCGGTGCCCTGGAGTAGTGCCCACGTTCAGAGAACGTGGGCTTCGTGAGCGGACTTATGGTAGCCAGGGGTCGTCGGTGGTGGTTGGGGTAACGTCCAGCGGGTCGCCGGTGTCAAGGCCGGGGATGGCGCCGAAGGGATCGGATTCTGCAGGCGCCTCGCCGTTGGCTTCGGCCTCGGCGGCGGCTTTGGCTTCGGCGTCTTTGATGAGCCCATCCTTCATCGCCTGAGCAAACGTGCGGATGGTCGGGTTGTCGTGACGGATCGCGTCGGTGAGGACGGGCGAGTCCGGGGCGTCGGCGTTCATCACGAGGAAGACGATGCGGACCAGCGGGTCGTCGCTGCGTTGGGCCAGATCGATGACGCGGCGGGAGACGGGTTCGCCGTCTTCGTCGGGGAGCATGAAGCGAACGGTCAGGGCCTGGAGGACGCGATTAAACGACGGGTAGCGCTGGCTGATCAGGTCGCTGACCTTGTCGCGGAAGTCCTGGGCTTCGGTGGTTTCAGCGGGCTGACGCGCGATGACCAGGAGGCGAGCGACGGCCAAGGCGCGGACGGCGGGGTCGGTGCCATCCAGGTCTTTGATCCATATGTTCAGGTTGTTGGGTGTGGCGGGGAGCCCTCGTGCCAGGAGCGATCCGGCCTGGTGGGCAGCGCCCAGTGGGCCGGGGACGATGCCGCCGGTGGGCAGCGGGCGAGGGTCCAGCAGCGCGTTGGCGCTGAAGGTGATGGTCGAGGTCGGGTAGATAGCGGAGAGCTGGCCCATATCAAAACGGTCCAGACGGATATCGGTTTCGATGGATTTGCCGGGCAGCAGTGTGAGCTTGCGGCCCATATTGAAGAAGGTCGGCTGGAGTTGGCCCAGCGGCTCGTTGCGGATGGATGGCGAGCACATAACCATGAGCACGGACTGGATCGCGCCGCCGGGGCCGACCGACAGCGGGACGCGCGAGGCGTTGAAGATGCGGACGTGGCCCTTCATCGGCTGGAGGTAGCCGAACGAGCCGGGGGAGACACGGAGGGTCATACGGACCCAGGGGGAGACCGTCAGTGCGGGTGTCCAGAGCTGGCGTGAGAGATCGTCTGCCAGGACGCGGATCGAGACGCCGTCGCCGGTGGCGTTGACGATCTGGCCGAGTTTGAGCAGGCGGTTGGCGGCGATGATGGACGCCATCGAGGCGGGGTCGTCCCAGACAATCTGCTGGTAGGCCTTGATGCGGTCCTCTTCGGAAAGATCGGGGAAGGACGCCAGGCCGAGCCGGGCGAACATGTTGTCGTTGCCCAGCGAGGTGAACAGGTCGCGTGCGGTGGCGGTGTCCTGGTTCCGCAGGGCGAGCCAGCCCTTGGCGAGGGTGGCGTTGTCGTCGTCGGCTTCAAGCAGGTCGATGCGCTGCCTGATCCACGCCTCGTCCTGGTCGAAGACGGCGGCGACCCAGACCAGTTCGCTGAACGACTCGGCCTGTTTTTCGGAGTCTTCGATCTGCGAGGTGAAGTCGCGCAGCCGTTGGAACGACTCTTTGGCGGCGACGGGGTTGGACTTGTACTGGAGCATCAGCTGGATGAACTCGAGGGTCGGCGGCAGCGGCGGCAGGTCCTCGAGCATCCGGGCCTGGGCTTCTTTGGGATCGAGCTCGGCGGCGAGGTCGGGGTCCTGAGCTTCACGCATGCGCTTCATGAACAACTGGATGTCCAGCAGCATGGCGGGGACCTTGTCTTCCTGGCCGATGGCGATCAGGCATAGAGCGTACTGGTTGACCATGCTCATACGGGTCTGCACGTCGACCAACTGCATCGCCACGTCGAACTGATCGACGGCGTGCGCGTAGACGCCCTGCTGCATGAGCAGGTTCGCCAGGGCGACACGGATGGAAGCGTCGACGGGGCTTGCCTTGATGAGGTTGACCAGCGCGGTGCCCTGCTGGCGGGGCGTGGCTTCGCGTTCGACGGCGAGGTTGTAGACCATGCTGGCGGCGTCGGGGTTGGCCTCGTCGAGCTTGACGGCGTAGCCGAGCCACTGGGCGGAACGTTTGTTGTCGCCGATCTCGCGTGCGGCTTGGGCGGCGAGGGTGGCGAGGCGTGAGCGCAGGGGCGCGGAGAGCCCGGCGGCCGACTCGGCGCGAAGCATGCGTTCCAGCGAAGCCAGGTAGTCGTCCAGTGATTCGACGGAGCTTAGCCGGGCCTTGATCCATTCCAGCAGCGCGGCGTCGTCGTTGGGCTGGAGGCGGAGGTAGTTGCGCAGGGAATCTTTCAGGAGTTCGTTGTCGTCCATGGTCCGGGCCAGGGAGATACGCAGCTGCCACATGCCCTCGTCGTCGGGGTTGAGTTCGGCGGCCATGTCCAGCAGGACCATCGCGCGGTCGAGCTGGTCGGGGCGGGGGTCGGACGCCCGGCCGAAGATCATCCACGCCATCGCGACAAGCTGGTCGGCCAGCATCTGTTCGGTCGAGATGTTGTCGGGGAAGCTGAGGTCCTGCGCCTTGGCGATGCCGGGCATCATGGCGGAGACCAGGAGGACGGGGATCAGGACCCAACGCGCCAGGGAGGAACGTCGGGGCGAAGCGTGCTGCGTATCGTGTTTCATCATCAATCGATCTCATGGGGCCGAGTGTCGGCCGGGACAGGTCGCGGTGGGATTACTGCGACAAGATTATTAACGGTGCCCACTCAAAGAACACGAGCATCGTGGTGAGTTTCAGGGGCGTGGTCAACGCCGGGGACGCCCCCGGGACCATGTCGTCGGCGACCAGGGCGAGGAAAACGAAAAGCCCCGCCGATAACGGTCCTACGCCCAGGATCAGCGAGGTGTTCTCCATGAGCCAGAGCCCGAGAATCACCCAAAACCCGGACCATACGGTCCCGATAAGCCATTTTACGGTCCTGGTCGGGTTCCACCCTGGCATCAGCGGCGACCTCCCGGCCGCATATATAGCTTGCATCGGTCGATCCCCGGATCGGCCTGAATGCGGCTGAGTAAAACCGTGGAACCCGTAGGAGTTCCGCGGTTTTCGGGGGTGTCGTGATAGAACCCGTTATCCCTGATCATCGGTCTTAGGCGGGCACGAGGCCCGTGGCCAGTTCCCTTGTGTAATCGCCCACCATCTTAACGGTTTGGTCCTCACCCTGATCGCGGACGTCGGCGACGCGGCGCATCATGCCCGAGCCGACGATGGCTGCGTCGGCGACGGAGACGACCTGGCGGACGTGGTCGGGCTTGCTGATCCCGAAGCCGACGGTGATGGGCAGGTCGGTTACGGCCCTTAGACGCGTGAGCCGGGCGGGGAGTTCCGGGGGCAGCTCGTCCCGCTCGCCGGTGATCCCGGCCCGGGAGACGACGTAGACGAAGCCGGTACAGGCCTTGGCGATCTGCTCGGCGCGGTCGTCGGGGGTGGTCGGGGCGATGAGCATGCTGAGGATCAGGCCGGCCTTGGCTGCTTCCTCACGGGCCTCGGCTGATTCTTCTAACGCCAGGTCGGGGAAGATGAACCCGTCGAAGCCGGCGTCCTTGGCTTTGCCGATGAACGGCTTGAGCCCGATGCGGTGGACGATCGAGTAGCTGACCATCGCGACCAGCCCGATCGACAGGCTGGAGCGGAGGCCGGCGACCATGTCGAACACCCCCCCCACCGTCACGCCGTGGCTTAGCGCATAGGTCATGGAGGCCTCGATGACCGGGCCGTCGGCGACGGGGTCGGAGAACGGGATGCCCAGTTCGCAGATCGACGCCCCGGCGGCCTGGGCCTCCGTGAGCATCCGCCCGGTGGCTTGAACGCTGGGATCGCCGGCCGTGATGTAGGGCATCAACGCCTTGCCTTGAGACGAACGCAAGTCCTGAAATATACGGTCGATCCGATTCATCGTGGTAGGATACGGGCGGGGGTGAAAACGGGCAATCACGGGCCCTTGATCCGCGTGACCGACTTGCAGAGAGGAGCCGGGCAATGCCTGACAACGCACTGATTAAACAAGCACGCAAGCTGTCCCGCCCCTACCGGATCGACGACGGCAAGGGGTTTCGGCTCTCACGGATGGACCCCGGCGATACGCAACACTTCGACTCGGACGACAAGGGCAAAGCCAAGCAGCTGCTCAAGGACGGGATCGACGTGCTGGCCGACCTGCAGGAGCGGCTGTATGCGCAGGACCGCTGGTCGGTGCTGCTGATCTTCCAGGCGATGGACGCGGCGGGGAAAGACGGGGCGATCAAGCACGTGATGTCCGGGATCAACCCGCAGGGGTGTCAGGTGTTTTCGTTTAAGAAGCCCAGCAGCGAGGAGATGGACCACACGTACCTCTGGCGGTGCATGAAACGGCTGCCGGAGCGTGGGCGGATCGGGGTGTTTAACCGGTCGTACTACGAGGAGACGCTGATCGTGCGGGTGCATCCGCAGATTCTGGCTGGGCAGAAGATCCCAAAGAAGCTGGTGACGAAGAACATCTGGAAGGAACGGTTCGAGGATATCCGAAACTTCGAGCAATACCTGGCGCGCAACGGGACGGTGGTCTGCAAGTTCTTCCTGCACCTTTCCAAGGAAGAACAGCTCAAGCGTTTCCTGGCGAGGCTGGATCGGCCGGAGAAGAACTGGAAGTTTTCGCACGACGATGTGGCGGAGCGCAAGCACTGGGACACGTATCAGAAGGCGTACCAGGACATGATCCGGCAGACGGCGACGAAACACGCGCCGTGGTACGTCGTGCCGGCGGATCATAAATGGTTTACCCGGCTGACCGTGGCGTCGGCGATCATCGACCGGCTCGACGGGCTGGGGCTGCGGTTCCCCCGGGTGAGCGCGGAGCAGAAGAAGAAGCTGGCGGCGGCGCGGGGGGCGCTGGCGAGGCAGTTGAAGAAGTAGCGGTGAGGCTGCGCGTGGTATGAAAGTGGCAAGTAGCGCCAGAACAATCCCCCGGCAGAGCCGGGGGCTGAGGGGGCCAGTGACGGGTCGGCGGGGACCG
>CBDUNP010000132.1:0-7865 GCA_965368605.1 uncultured bacterium
TCTATGAATCAGGCGTAGCCGAGTTCGCGTTCGGTTTCACCGATCGCTTCATCGATCATGTCCATGCCCTTGAGTAATGTGGCATCGTCCATGACGATCGGCGGGCTCATGCGAAGGATGTGGCCGGCAGGGATCCAGGCGAGGCCCTTGGCGAAGGCTTTTTGATAGACCATCGTGCCGGCCTCGTCGAGCGGTTCCTTGGTGGTTCTGTCCTTGACCAGTTCGATGCCCATCAGGCAGCCTTTGGCGCGGACGTCACCGATGATGGGGTGTTCTTTCATCATCTGTTCCATGCGCTTCAAAGCGATCTCGCCGAGGTGCGTGGCACGTTCGAGGAGATTCTCTTCCTCGATGACCTGGGTTGACGCCAACGCGGCGGCGCAGGCCATGGGGTTGCCGCCGTAGCTGCTGGAGGCGGAGATGGACTCGAAGCTTTCCTTGTAAGGCTCGCGGACGGCGACGCAGGTCACGGGGAAGCCGTTGCCGAAGCCCTTGCCGATCGTAACGATGTCGGGGACGACGCCCCAGTGCTCCATGCACAGCCACTTGCCGGTCCGGCCCCAGCTTGCGAGGACCTCGTCGATCATCATGAGCAGGCCGTTGTCGTCGCAATACTTACGGAGCTTGGGGAAGAAGTCGTCCGGCGGCATCACCGACCCGCCCCAGCCCTGGATCGGTTCGAGGACGAAGCCCGCGACGTTGCCGACGGTGCCCTTGAAGATGTACTGGTCGTAGAAGTCGATGTACTTGTCAGTGTCGATGGTGCCGTCGTCCTTGGTCCAGATCGGACGGTAGGTGTCAGGGCGTGGGACCATGTGGGCGCCGGGAGCGCGGACGGCCCCGTAGACCGGGGAGCGGATGTGGCCCAGCGACACGCCGCCGTAGGTCTTGCCGTGGTAGTCGTAGAAGCAGCTGAGCATCTCGTTCTTGCCGGTGGCGGCACGCAGCACACGGAGGCCCGCTTCAACGGCCGTGGTGCCGGAGTCGTAGAACTGGAAGCCATTGAGGTCACCGGGCAGAATCTCGGCCAGCTTCTCGACCAGCTCGGTCTTGATCGGCGTGGTGAAGTCGTGGCAGTTCATCATCTTCTTGGCGTGATGCGCCACGGCTTCGCTGATCTTAGGGTGGCAGTGGCCAAGCGTCGTGACGTAGATGCCCGAAGAGAAGTCGATGTAGGTGTTGCCATCGACGTCGGTCAGCGTGCACCCTTCACCGGACTCGAATGTGACCGGGAAGAGCTTGACCTGGCCGGAGAGGCCTTTGAAGTACTTCGTGCAGCGGTCGTGGTACGACTTGCTCTTAGGCCCCGGCGCGGAAGTCACCATATTAGGAACCTGCGTCAGGTCGACGCTGCCCCAGGTGGAGGTTGATGCGGTTGCGGTGGTCATTATTTAGTATCCTTTTTCCCAGGTAGATTCGATGTTTGATGCGATATTCTCAGTGATGTAACAGTCGGTGCGCAGCTCCTGAAGGATGGAACTGGGCAGCTTTGGCGTGACCGGGCCGTGGTAGCACAGGCGGGCGGAGAGGCGTTGCCAACTGGTTGCGGTGCCGTGCACACCGATGCCCGCCATCTCCCAGCGGTGCTTGGCGGCGATGATTTCCTTAGGGCCGATGGTTGCGGCCTTGGGCGGGACGGCGGCCAGGTCGCCGCTGGAACCGAAGCAGCCGTGCAGTGAGTTCTGGGCGAGCGTGTACGGGCTAAGTGTGCAGATCCGTGCGCCCATCTGCTTGAACTCTTCGAGCGTGCCGGCAAACTCGGGCGCGTCCGGCTCGACAAAACCCAGGTGCCCGGTCCAGCCCGGGCCGGTGTAGCTGACATCCACCCCCCCCGCCTCCTGCATCAGGTCCAGGTAGTGGTCAACCGTCTGGTTGTTAGGCCCGAAGACCTGACTGCGCGGCGGGCGGAGGTCTTCATCGATCTCGCTCCACAAGAACCTGAGGAACGAGTTTAAGAACCCCAGCTCCCAGTCCTCCGGCGCGACGTTGCCGTCCTGGTCTGCGTACTCGTCGAGGGTGAACCACCAGACGTGCTTACAGCTGAGCCGGGTCTGGTTGATTAAGCGTGCGAGGTTGACGTAACCCGGCCAGGGGTTGGGCATCAGCATCACGCACCGACGGCCTTCTTCCGCGGCCTGCTTGATCCGCGTGTACATGTCGGCGACCCACATGAAGACCAGGTCTTCATCCTTGATGACCCGGATCTTAAAATCAGGGTTTGGATGCTGATCGATCTGGTCGCGTGTGATCCGTCGGCAACGCTCGATCGCTTCGGTGTCGCGGAACGGGACGTGGTGCGATGGCTCGTAAGTAAATCCACTCATCTGATAGATGCCTCATCCGTTTGTGTCTGATCAAAAACGCTTTCCCCGCCGACCCACGTGTGAACCGCCTGCGGGGTGTCGCCGGTTTGGTCCCAAAGCACAAGGTCGACGTCGGCCCCCTTGACGATCTGCCCCTTACCGGCCAACCCCATCAGCTCCGCGGGGTTGCGCGAGCCCATGGCCCAGACCTGATGCTCGGGGATATCGAGCCAACGACGAAGATTCCCAATGCCCTGGTTCATGGTCAGCGAGCTGCCCGCGAGTGTGCCGTGATTCGGCTCGCCCGGTGCGTGCGAGCGTGTGGCCCGACCCGCTTCTACCATGACCGGGAAACCCCAGGGCGTTTCATAAAGCCCGTCGGGCAGACCCGCACCGATGTTTGAGTCGGTACTCAGGATGATCTTCTCCGGGCCTTTCGCGGCAAACGCCGCCTGGATCGCTTTGGGATGCACGTGCACGCCGTCGGCGATGAAATCGACGCTGACACGACGATCCGCCAGCACCGCTTCGACACACCCCACGGGACGCGCGCCCGGGTCGGTCTCGGCGGGCACGGGGAACACGTCGTAAAAATGGGTAGCGTGCCTGGCCCCGGCTTCGATCGCGGCGTCGGTCTGATCGACATTCGCCGCTGTGTGCGTGATGAATGCCACCACGCCGGCGTCTGACAGACGCTCAATCACGGGGATGATGTTCGGCGTGTCCGGGCTGATCGACATCGCCGACAGCTTGCCCTGACAGACATCAAACAGTTCATTCAGCCAGTCGATATCGCCCGCCGCCGTGCTTGCACCGGCGCCGGCTAAGGCAAGGAACGGACCCTCAAGGTGAAAGCCGGGGACACAGGCGCCTCGACACTGGCCCAGCGTGTCAACCAGCCTTCGCAGCGCCGCGTAATCGCCCCGCTCCATGACTTTATACAACGTGGGCAGTACCGTGGTCACACCATATTGGGCCAGCATACCAACACCGGCCACAAGTTCTTCGGGCGACCGCTCGTAGAGATTGTGCCCGATCCCGTGGGTATGGATATCGATCAGCCCCGGCGTGAGGAGCCGACCGCCGCCGTCAAAAGATTCTGCCCCCGGAATCTCAGCCCCCCCCGAATCAGGGCTGATTTCAGCAATCTTCCCCTGCCGGATCAGCAGGGACGAACCAACGACACCTTCCCCCGGCTGCATCACCGACACGTTCTTGATCAAGCGGTCGGTCACGCCCGACCTCCTTTACGTTTTTCGGGTTGGTGAATCGAGACGCCCGCCCGCTTAAGGTCGCGGCACAGCGATCGGTTCAGCTTCGAATCCGTAATCAAGCCATACCAGTCGGCGATGTTGCCGAAACGTAGAAGCTCATGCTGACCAATCTTTGAATGATCCGCTACCGCGTACACACGGGAAGCGGCATCCGCCATACGGCTGAGCATCCGCCCCAGGTCGGCCGAGGCGTTGTAGATGTTGCCCCGCCGATCCACCGCATCCGCACCGATGAAAGCGATGTCCGCACGGAGCATGTCCAGCGTGCTGTCGGTGATCGCGCCGATCAGGTCGGGTGAGTCCTTGCGGAGCCGCCCCCCCAACAAGATCACCTCGATGTGTTCGTGGCTGAACAGCTCGGACGCGATCGGCAGGGAAGTCGTAATGACCGTCAGCTTCGATATCGTCTTGAGCTGACGTGCGATTGCCAGGGTGGTCGTGCTTGAATCAAGAAGCACGGCGTCACCCGGCTTGACCAACGAACAGGCGACACCCGCGATCTGTTCTTTTTCCTCGGCGTGCTCGTTGGTTCTTTCCAGGAAGCGGAACTCAAAGCTGACGCGCGCCGCCGGGGCCGCCCCGCCGCGTGTGCAGACCACCTGGCCCACATCGGACAGCTCCTGAAGATCACGCCGGATCGTCATCCCGCTGACGCCAAACCGCTCAGCCAGATCGCCGATCGTGCATTCCCCGTGCTGATCCAGCAGCTCGGTGATCCGCTGGCGACGGGTATCGGGGCTCAGGGTTGACAAATCATGTGAGTCCATGTGATAATATGTTAAAAGATAACATCACGATTGTCAAGCCCGCAAACTGATACACCCGGAACACCATGAACACACCCAATCATTCGCCGTTACGAGCAGGCGCCGCCCAGGTCGATATCACGCCGTCGGACTCGGCCTTTTTGTTTGGCTACCCCCATGTCAAGCGATACAGCACCGGCACGCACGACCCGCTGCTCGCCTCGGCGATCTACCTTGAGTCAGGCACCGGCCGAGCCTTATTCATTGGCAATGACCTGATCTGGGTGCCACGGAACGTATCCCTGGCCGCCCGCGCCCGGATCGCTGACGAGACGGGGCTCAGCCGGGAGCAGGTCATTATTAGTGCCACGCACACGCACTCCGGCCCACTGACCGAGAACCTGCTTAGCTGCGAGGCCGACCCCATCCTGCCACCGACTGACCCGGCCTACGAGAAAGAGCTTGAAGGCCGCATCGTTGAAGCGGGCGTTTCCGCTGTCGCGTCGGCCCGTGATGCTGAAATCGGGGTCGGCACCACCGACGTGTCAGGCCTCGGCACGAACCGGCACGACCCGGCGGGGCCGTCCGACCCGCAGGTCCCCGTGGTGGTGGCACGTGATGTATCAAATAGCAAAACAATCGCGGTGATGGCGGTCTGCACGATGCACCCGACCGTGCTGCACGAAGACTGGACCTTGTACAGTGGCGACTTCCCGGGCCTCGCGCGGAAGTATCTGCAAGCGACATGCCTCGAGCCTGACGTGCCCTTTGTTTACCACATGGGCGCCAGCGGCAACCAGAGCCCGCGCCACGTCGTGAAGGGCAACACCATCGAAGAGGCCCAACGCATCGGAACGATCCTGGGTCAGGCGATTGAAACACTGATCTCGACGCTTGAGTTCAAGACAGACGCGTTGATTCAGGCCTCGAGCCAGACGATTTCAAGCCTTCCGGTCCGCGCCTTCCCCTCCGTGGCCGAGGCAGAAAAAGGCCTCACGAACGCGGTACAACATTTACAGGGCCTGCGAGATAACAACGCCCCCTCAACCGAGATACGGACCGCGGAATGCGACTGGTTTGGTGCCGAAGAAACGAGGACACTCGCCAAGGCCGCTGAACAGGGGCGGGTTGAGGCCGCCGCCGCCAAGTGCCTGCCGGTGGAGATCCAGTTGATCCGGATCGGTGACTGGTCGTTCATTGGTTGGCCCGGCGAAGTGTTTGTCGAGTTCGCCCTGGCTATTAAGGATCAACACCCCCGATCAACCGTGATTACGCTGGTCAACGGGCAGATGCAAGGCTACCTTGTCACCCAACAAGCGATCGATAGACGCAGCTACGAAGCGGGCAACGCCGTATTCCAAAGCCCCGAAAGCGGCCAGGCATTCGTCGGTGCGACACTCGACCTGTTATCCCGCCCGGACTCTCTATCCTGAGCCCGCTTGCACACCTGGAGTGACCTGACGTGTCGCACATCCTCACCTTTGACCTGGGCACGACCTATTTTAAGGTTTGCCTGTTCGATGACGCCGGCGAAATAATCGCTGTGCGCCGTGCCGTGCCGCCGACGCACATATCAGACGCCGAACGGCACGAGCTCCCCGTCGATCGGTTTCGGGATGTATTAAACGACGCGGTCTTAGAGATCGCCGATAGCGTGGAAGGCGGACTCCGCCATGTCGTTGCCATCAGTTTCGCAACGCAGGCTAACAGCTTTACTCTGCTCGATGAACACGATCAGCCTCTGACCCCGTTCATCATGTGGCCTGACAATCGGGCGTGTCCCGCCGAGCCACAAATCAAAGCATTGTCCAAACTCGATAGCTTCTACCAGACGACCGGCATCCCGGATATCAGCGGTCAGTTCCTGCCCGCCAAGCTGCACTGGCTCAAGCAACATGAGCCGGACATCTGGTCACAAACACGCAGGGTGTGCTTGATCAGCGACTACCTGACGCTCTGGCTGACCGGCCAGCACGCGACGGAAGCCGGGACCGCCGGCTTAACCGGGCTCATCGATATCCACCAGATACGATGGTGGCCCGATGCCCTGAAACATATGTCCATCCCGGAAGGCTGGCTCCCCAAAGTCGTTCGCGCCGGGACGGACCTCGGGTGCATCCGCGAAGATATCGCGACGACCTGGGGGCTGCCCGCCGATTGCCGGTTCGTCGTCGGCTGCCTGGATCAATACGCCGGCACGATCGGCGCCGGGAACGTCACACCGGGCGGCGTTGCCGAAACAACCGGAACCGTGCTGGCCACCGTCCGATGCGCCGGCCGATTCGATCCAAATGCATCCCAAGGCGTCTTCCAAGGCCCCGGCTGCGACGACCACACCTGGTACCAAATGGTTTTCGGCGACACCTCAGCCAACCTCCTGGAGGCCTTTCGAAACAGCCTGCCTGACCGCCCCAGTTATGAGGCGCTGTGCGACCTCGCTAGCAAAGTCCCACAAGGCAGCGATGGGTTACATGTCGACGCGAGCCAAGTTCATCACCCCGAACACATGTTCCTGAATCAGACAGACCAACACACCACCGGCCACCAGGTCCGAGCGATACTCGAGGCCGTCGCCTATGCACTCAATCAGCAAATCAATGCGTTGCGAGGCAAGACCCCGCCCTCTCGCATCCGATCCGTCGGCGGTGCCGCGCGGAGCGAACTCTGGCTGCAGATCAAAGCAGATGTCCTGGGCATCCCCGTCCAAGCCATGACCTGCCCCGAACCCACCAGCCTCGGTGCCGCGATCCTGGCTATCTGTTCGCTTCGAAACACCCCCATCAAGCCCCTTGCCAGCCAGCTAGTCCAAACACGTCCCACTATTTACCCGGACAAAGAATCACATAACATATATACTCAACGACCCGGTAACGATTGATCGCCCCGCCGGTCGCCAGAACCGAACCCGCCTTGTAACTTACCCAGTATCACACCGAAAAAGCACACCATACGTACCCGACTGAACACATGACTGAATCCACACGTTCATTCCCCCCGCCGTTCTACCGCTGGCGCCCTCACCCCTGGCACGGGCTGGACCCGGGACGCAAACCGCCGGTGCGCCTGCAGGCTTATATCGAGATCACCCCTTTCGATCTCGTGAAGTATGAAATATGCAAGACCACCGGCTACTTGCGAGTCGACCGGCCTCAACGCAGCAGTTCTCAGCCACCCGCGCTCTATGGATTCGTGCCTAAGACCTACTGCGGCGACCGCGTGACATCGCTATCCCCCAAGTCCACCAGCGGCGACGGCGACCCGCTGGACATCTGTATTATCAGTGAACGCCCTATCAACCGCTCTGATATCCTGATCCACACCCGCGTGATTGGCGGGCTGCAGTGCGTCGATGGCGGGGAAGCCGACGACAAGATCATTGCGGTCCTTGAGAACGATAACATGCACGGTGCTGTCGAAGATATCAGAGACCTGCCCCCCGTCCTGATCGAACGCCTGCGCCACTATTTCGGCACGTACAAAATGGTCCCCGGACAGGAATCCCAAATGACTGTCGAGCAGACCTACGGCGTCGAACACGCGAG
>CBDUNP010000133.1:0-7864 GCA_965368605.1 uncultured bacterium
TCGACGCCGTCCTGGCATTGCTGGTGGAGTTTTTTGATGAAGGGGACGCACCACTGGCAGCCGGTGCCGGCGGAGAGGCACTCGCTGATGAGGCTGGCGACGGGGGGTTTTTCGCGCTTGCAGTAGCTGACGATCTTGCGCTTGGAGACGTGGAAGCAGAGGCAGACGTGGTCGTCGTCGTTCATGGCCTCATTATAGAAGAGAAGTGGGCTCGGATGCATTGGATGAAAACGGATGAGACGAAAGCCCGGTCTAACCGGCCCGGGTGCTTGCCTTCTTGTCGGTCGGGGTCGATCCGTTTGAATCTGATGCATCCGAGCTAAACCCCACTATCAAACTCGCATACAATGTGAGCATGGCCAAGGCAGGGAACAATTCAGCGTTTGAGCGTTTGACGGATCGGCTGTCACGGCTGCCGGGGATCGGGCGGCGGTCGGCGCAGCGGATCGCGTTTTACCTGTTGAAGGCGTCGACGGAGGAGGCGGAATCTTTGGCGGAGGCGGTGCTTGCGTTCAAGCGGGACCAGAAGGTCTGCGGGGCGTGCGGGCACGTGACGGAGAGCGACCCGTGCCCGATTTGCGCAGACCCGGAGCGTGATAGCGGACAGGTCTTGGTCGTGGAGCAGCCCAGCGACGTGGCGAGCCTGGAGCAGACGGGGGTGTACGGGGGGGTGTACCACGTGTTGATGGGGAGGCTCGCGCCGCTTGAGGGGGTCGGGCCGGGGGAGTTGAATATCGATCGGCTGGTGGCGAGGGTGCGTGAGGGCAAGGTCCGAGAAGTGATCCTGGGGACGAACCCCACGCTGGAGGGCGACGGGACGGCGATGTACCTGGCGGAGCAGTTGGAGGCGATGGGGGTGAAGCTCACGAGGCTGGCGCGGGGGCTCCCGACCGGGTCGCTGCTCGCGGGGGCGTCAAAGGCGGTACTATCAGACGCGATCCAGAGCCGACACGCGATGGAGGATGGATAAACGCCGGGGAGTGGCCGATTTAATAGGTGTGGGGGTCAGAGTGTTTCCCCCCTATTTGATATGGATATGACCGGCGTGCTGAAGCACGCCTCGCCGCGACAGACGTTAAGACACTGAACCCTGATTCCTGGACCCTGAAGCGTAACGATGAGAATCGACACCGGACAACACATGCGGATCGACCAGCGGATGAAGCTGGCTCCGCGGATGATCCAGTCGATGGAGATCCTCCAGATGGCTCAGGCTGCGCTGGAGGCGCGGATCGACCAGGAGCTTGCGAGTAATCCGACGCTGGAGGTGCGTGAGCCGGGCACGGACGTGGAGGATCTGGAGAGCGAGCGGACGCAGACGGACCGGGACAACCGCGAGGGCGAACGCGAGCTGGTCGTCAAGGACGGGGACACGACGAACACGGACGACTTCGAGCGGTTGAGTAATTTTTCCGAAGAGGTGGGTTCGAGCTGGGACACCAACAGCAGCGAGTCCGGGGGCAGCTACAAGAGCGCTCAGCACGACGGGGAACGCGACAAGAAGATGGACGCGATGGCGAACACCGCGGCGCGCACGGCGTCGCTGTTCGACCAGCTCATCGACCAGTGGCACCTGGTGGAGACCACGCCGAAGCAGTTCGAGATCGGCGAGTACCTGATCGGGCACGTCGACTCGGACGGGTACCTGCGGACCGAAACCGCGAAGCTGATGGACCAGGCGCCGCAGGGCGTGACCGAGGAAGACCTGGAAGAAGTGATCGGGATGCTGCAGCAGACGCTGGAGCCGCCGGGGCTGGTGGCGCGGGACATCCGCGAGTGCCTGCTGCTGCAGATCGACGCGAGGATGCGTAACGACCCGGACGCGGAGCTGAGCAACGAACGCACGCTGGTCGAGAACCACCTGAAGGACATCGAGGCGAACCGGCTGCCCAAGATCACCAAGGCGACCGGGCTTTCGATCGACGAGATCAAGGCAACGATCCAGCACCTTCGGCAGTTCCACCCGCACCCGGGGAAGCTGCTGGCGGACGACGCGCCGAGGCTGATCTTCCCCGATGCGGTGATTGAGTACGACGAAGAGAGCGAGACCTACACCGCGACGCTGACGCAGGGCCGGCTGCCGGCGCTACAGATCCGTTCGGAGTATCAGCGAGACGCGCGCGACAAGAACGTTGACAAGAAGACGCGCGACTTCTTGACGAACCACATCCGCTCGGCGAGCTGGATCATCGACGCGATCCAGCAGCGCAAGGCGACGCTGCTGCGTGTGATCGGTGTGGTGGTGGAGGCGCAGCGCGAGTTCTTCGAGCAGGGGCCACAGGCGCTTCGGCCGTTGCCGATGACGCTGGTCGCGGACCAGTTGGGGATCCACGTCGCGACGGTCAGCCGGGCGGTGAACGAGAAATACATCCAGACGCCGCGGGGGATTCTGCCTCTGCGTATGTTCTTCTCCGGCGGCACGGAGACCGAGGACGGCGACGCGATGAGCTGGACCGCGATCCAGGCCAAGCTCGAACAGGTCATCAACGAGGAAGACAAGAGCAAGCCGCTGTCAGACGATGCGCTGGTTGAAAAACTCAAAGAGCACGGCATCGAGATTGCGCGGCGGACGGTCGCGAAATACCGCAAGCAGCTGAACATCCCGCCGGCCCGGCAGCGGAAAGAGTTTTAGGTAAGGCATAAGGCTTGGGTTTGGCTTGCTGTACGTTCTGTTGCAGAAGGGCTAAACGGCAAGCCTGCGTGCGACACGTGAGACAGGTTATCTAAGCCTCTGGTTGTCGTGCAATAATCTGTTGATACACGTCGACCGTGCGTTCAATCATTATATTATGTGTGTAGTGTTCACGGACCAGCGCCAGGCCTCGCTCGGCTGTGCGTGCGTGGAGGCGGCTGTCTTCAAGCAGATTTTTAATGGCAGCGAGCCAGGGGGCGGTGCTGTCCAGGTCGCAGTGGGCCGTGCCTTGTGTGAAGAGTTCGGCAAACGCGGGGATGCGAGAGCAGACGACGGGTGTGCCGGCGGCGAGGGACTCGGCGACGGGCAGGCCGAAGCTTTCCTGACGCGAGGGGTAGATAAATAGTTTTGCCTGGCGGTACGACGGCGATAACTCGTCGTGTGGTATTGGTGGGTCGAAATGAATAGCGTCGGCGATATTTAGCCGGCTTGCGGTGTGGCGGAGTGCTTGCCCGTGGTCCGGGCCGATCCCGATCAGGCGTAAAGCAGGTGGGTCACTCATCGCCTTACGCAATTCGGCGTAGATGCGGAGCAGGAAGCCCAGGTTCTTCAGTGGATAGTCTCGGCCGACCCAGAGCAGCTCGTTGGCGCGTTCGCCTAAAGGTAAGGGAGCGTCCACGATCGACGATGCGTTTACACCCAACGGCACCACGAAGCTGTGGCGCTCGGCGAGCCCGGTGTGTTTTCTGTATACCGACAGGTCGGCGTTGCAGACCATGATGACACTGTGCCGGCGGTTGATGATGTTGCCCTCGATGAGGGCGCGGTACCAGCGTTCTGTGACAGGCATTTCGTGCGGACGCTGGAAGCGGACGGTGTCGTGGAGGGTGACGACGGCGGGCCCGTTGTAGCGAAGCGGCGGTGTGCCGTAGGGGAAGTGGACCAGATCAAGGCGGTGCTTGTGCAGGAGTCTGGCGAGCTGGGTCTGTTCCCAGAGGATGCGCCTGTGTCGGCGGCGCGGATCGGTATCGCATTCGATGACCTCGAAGTGATCTGCAACGGGGGCGCCTGCATACCCTTTGGGCACAAACAACACGTAGCGGGACAACGGCTCCGATTCGGCGAGCCCGTGCACGAGCGCCCGGCAGTAGACCTCCGCGCCGCCGGAGCGCGACGGGTCCATGTGCGTCAGAACGATGCCGATACGGGTCACGGCTGAACCTCGGCGGCCCGGTAGTGCAGGTGAGTTTCCAGGTTCCTTTGTTTGCTCCAGACCAGGCGGTAGCCGCGTTGGGTGAGGAACGTGTCAAGGCTCTGTTGCGAATCGCCGCGTTGGGCCATGAACCCGGGGTGCAGCTCGATGAAAAGTTCTCGCACGGTCTGCTGGTCGAGCAGCGAAACCACGCCGCGCAAGACGTCGAGTTCGGCCCCTTCGACGTCGATCTTCAGGACCGTCGGCGGGTGGCCCGACGCCGACGCGATGTCCTGCCCGGGGCTGACGGGCACTTCAAACTGATTGCCTTCGATGTCGAGGGTGACTCGGCCGGCGGTTGCGCCGAGGGCCAGCGGGTGGACGATGACTTGATCTGCATCATGACGACCAAGGTTGTCTCGGAGCATGGCGATGTTGTCGGGGATGGGCTCGAAGGCCTCGATCCTTACTTCGGTGGCGGCGGACTGACGGGCGAGCAGGATGCTGACGACGCCGAGGTTCGCGCCGATGTCGTAGACCACGTCGTTAAGTTGCAGCGAATCCAGCAGACGGGTCAGGAATTGTTCTTCGGAGAGCGCGTCGTCCAGCGAGATGATGTGCGTGTTCGTGGTGACGGGGAAGCGCATGGGCTGGCCGCAGAGGGTGATGTCGTACCAGCCGGCCTGGAGGATGCGCTTGTCGCG
Source organism: uncultured bacterium (assembly GCA_965368605.1). Lineage (GTDB taxonomy): Bacteria > Planctomycetota > Phycisphaerae > Phycisphaerales > Phycisphaeraceae > JAJRRS01. The sequence goes on from CBDUNP010000133.1 coordinate 4,529, forward strand.
GCGGGAGCGGATGCGTTTGGCGATCTGCAGGGGTGCGATCCAGCGGGCGATCGGTGTGCGGGCGATGAGGCTGTGCGTGCGTCGCAGGATGCCGGGCATCACGGATTGCCGTTGGGCCTTGGACATGAAGAGATTGTACAGGGCGGAAGCGTTGAGAGATAAGGCGATGCCTGATGCGAGCGCCTGCGCCGCGAAGACGCCCGGGACGCCGAAGAGCCCTGCGCCGAGTATTCCGAGGGGGAGAAGTAACACCCCGCCGATGAGTGCGGCGGTGACGATCGTGCGCGTGCGTCCGAACCCGCGCAGGGGTGTCTCAACCGCGACAAGCAGCATCTGCGCGGCGGCAAAGAGTAGCGCGGTGATGACGACGGGCATGCTGGGTCGGGCTTCGACCCCGAGCCACCACTCGATAAACGCCGGGCCGATCAGCGTGATGCCCACCGCCGCGGCCGACCACAAGAGCGCGGTGATGATGAACATCTGCCGGAGCGCTCGGCCGGGCCAGGCCCGTTCGCCGTGCTGCCAAGCCTCGGAGAAGGTCGGCCAGTACGCCTGCGAGATCACCAGCGAGCAGGCGAGCAGCAATCCGATCAGGCGATAGATCGCGGCGTAGACGACGACGGCTTCGAGCCCGACACGGTGGACGACGATCAGGTACCCGGCCTGGAGGATCAGCAGGCCGGCCAGCTCCAGCACGAAATAGCCGGAGCCCAAACGTAGCAGCGCTTTGACGTGCATGCCCATCGCGGCGCGGGGCGGGCGAGGCCGAACCAGGCCGTGACGCCGGGCGAGTATCCAAAGCAGCAGCCCCGTGACAATCGGCGGAGCCATCATGACCGCCGCGAGTGTCGGGAGTGACCACCCGGACCTGATCCCTATCCATACCAGCAACAGGTCGATCAACTGCACGACGCAGGCGACGGCGTACCGCATCCCGCCGAGCTGCCGGCCCTGGACCACGATCGCGCCCATCAACGCGGGCAACGCAATCAATCCGAGGCACAACGCGACGATGACCGTCGGCGTGGTGTCGGTCAGAGCGTCGCCGCCTTGGACATTCAGCAGTGTGCCCCAGGGGATGGCCCAGCCGAGGGTTAACAGACCCAGCGTGACGATCAGGCCGATCCCCCCCACCACCGCGGTCGCGACCCAGGCGGTGCGGTTGACCCGGTGTCCACCGCCGCGCGTGCCGAAGCGCCCGACGTGGGTCAGCATCGCCTGGTGGATCCCGACATTGGCCAGCGTCGTCCACAGCGTCAACGAAAACACGGTGACCCAAAGCCCGAAGCGCTCAACGCCCAGGTACGGGTAGAGCATCTTGAGCACGGCGAACTGCCAGAAGGCGTAGACCCCCTGGAACAGCATCCCCCACAGCGCGGCGCTGCGCAGCCGACCGGCACGCGCCGCTTCGGTCTGGACAGTTGCAGGAGGGTTTGTCGATGGGTTCACGTTGATGATCTCACCAGAATATCACCCGGCGGGCCAGCCACCAATAAACGGCGAATAACGGGTTGGCTATAAAGCGGACCAGCGGGCTGCGCAGCGCGGGGTGATCGATGCCGCCGACAAACGCGCGTGTGAAGTTTTTATCGCTGATCGTGCGTCGCTGCTGGGCGGCGATGCGCTGGGCGCGGATGTGCTGGCGGTGGTCCCACTTAAAGAAGTAGGCCCAGGATCGGAGCTTGCCGTGCAGTCGGCCGGAGGTCATGGCGAACAAGAGCTGGCCGATCTCCATCAAAAGGATCGCGGGCAGGAGCAGCAGGAGCGTCGGCCCCTTGAAGTAGACCAGCAACAGCCAGAGGCGGTTACGCTCCAGGTAGTGGTAGTGTTTCAGCGATCCCGAGGGTTGAAACTTGTGCGCGACGCGGCTCTGGGGGACCAGGTCGTGTTGGTAGCCGAGTTGGGTGAGTTTCCAGCCCAGGTCGGTGTCTTCGCAGTAGAGGAACATTTCTTTTTCAAATAGGCCGTGCTTTGTGAGCAGGTCGGCGCGGGTGAGCATGGCTGCGCCGGAGCTGTAGCCGATGGGTTGTGTGGCGAGGTCGTCGGGGATCGGTTCGTTGCAACGGGTAATCAGGCCAAAGCCCAGGTAATGCGACCGGTTGCCAGCGGTGTTGATCCGATCGGGCTGGTCGTGGAGCGTGATCAGGGGTTGGCAGGTCGCGGTGCCGGGGTGGTGGTCGAGGTGTTCGATCAGCGGGTCGAGCCAGTGGTCGGCGGGGACGGTGTCGGGGTTGAGCAGCGCGACATACTGGGTGTTTGGAAATTGAGTTTGGATGTAGTCCCAGCCGGCGTTGTTGCCGCCCGCGAAGCCGAGGTTCTTGCCGGGCTCGACGAGGTGGATGTCGGGGAACTGTTCGCGGACCAGATCGGCGGAGCCGTCGGCCGAGGCGCAGTCGACGATGACGGTGTGGACCTTGATTGGATCGGATGCCCAGCGGTCGCGCCCGGCCAGGCAGTCGGGCAGGTCGTCGCGGCTGTTGTGGGCGACGATGATGACAGCGAGTTCGAGGGGGGGTGGGGTCAAGAAAGATACTCGTGGGCGGTTCGGGGGCGCGACAAGTCGCGGCGCTTCGTGCAGGGGTTATCGTGGATGATTGAGGGTTATGATTGTTGATCCGGGTCGTCGGGGAGGTTGGTAATGCCTTGTTTTTCGAGCAGGATGCCGACGTGCTGGGCCAGCGAGGTAATTTTCCGTTCCTGCACGCTGACGATGGAGAGGAGCTTGAAGATCATGAGCATGAAGAAAGTGGTGACGGCGATCAAGGCGAGTGTTCGGTAGTCGATGTCGAGTTTGTCGGCGATAAAGCCGACGGCGTCGCGCCAGAGGGCGAGGGCGAGGAAGGGGATGCCGGTGAGGAAGAAGATCAGTGCGTAGCGTTCCTTGAGCCGGTCGGCGCGGAGGCTGCGGACGGCCATGAAGAGGATGGTCGCGCCAATCGCCAGGACGATGAGGTTGCGTAGGATGATCATGAGGGTTTGGCTTTCTGTTTGGGCCAGGGGCTTCGGCTGAGGTCTAAGAGCAGCGCGAAGCCGACCTTGAGTAGATAGAAAACGCCTTTGAGGAACGGGATGCTGGTGCGGCCGGCGGTGCGTTCGCGCATGGTGACGGGGGTTTCTTTGATGTTGAACCCGGCGCGGTGCAGCAGGAGGATAACCTCGGGCTCGGGGTAGTCTTCGGGGTACCAGTGGGCGAAGGCGCGGATGACGCCGCGGTTGCAGGCGCGGAAGCCGGAGGTGCAGTCGGTCATGCGCAGTCCGGCGAGTGTGTTGACGAAAGCGCGGATGACGCCGATGCCTGCGGCGCGTGCGGCGGGCGGGGTGTAGTTCGGGTCGTCG
>CBDUNP010000134.1:0-7775 GCA_965368605.1 uncultured bacterium
CCAACGGCGTCTTCGTCGCCGCTATCAACCGCGTCGGCACCGAAGACGACCTCACTTTCTGGGGCAGCTCCTTCATCGCCGACCCCGGCGGACAGATCATCGCCGAGGCGTCCGCCGACAAAGAAGAAGTCCTTGTCGCCGAATGCGACCTGTCACTGATCGAGCAGACACGCCGCGGTTGGCCGTTCCTGCGCGACCGCCGGGTCGATGCCTATGCCGGGCTGTTACAGCGTATGTTGGATGGTGTCTGAGTCAGCAACGAATACGCTCCCTACGCTTCGTTTGACCCGGACCGCATGCCCCATATCCAGATAAGGCTCTCATGTCAGCCGATCCTATCAACCCGTCCGATGAATCCGGCCTGTTCATCGACTTTCCGACCACCGCCGAGCTGGGCTACCGCATGCCCGCCGAGTGGGAGCCGCACGACCGCGTCTGGCTGACGACACCGCACAACCCCGACACCTGGCCCGGTTGCCTGGACAAAGCGCAGGCGCAGTACGAAGACTGGATGACCCAGATGCGCCGCTTCGTTGAGGTGCAGACCACCCAGGCGTTGGGCATCAAGACCGACGACTCATGGATACGCGACTACGGCCCGATCTTCGTGGTCGACGACCGCGGCGGGCTGGGCTGTCACAGCTTCCGCTTCAACGCCTGGGGGCGCAAGTACGACCCCTGGGACAAAGACAACTCCGTCCCCGGCCAGATCGCCAAACACCTGAACGTCCCGCTCTGGCGTCACGACATGGTCCTGGAGGGCGGCTCCATCGGCGTCAACGGCAAGGGCACGCTGCTCACCACCGAGTCCTGCCTGTTGCACGACAACCGCAACCCCAAACTCACACGCCAACAGATCGAGCAACAATTGCACGCTACCCTCGGCACGACCCACGTCATCTGGATGGCCGGCGGACTGGAAGGTGACGATACCGACGGCCACATGGACGACATCGCCCGCTTCGTCTCCCCCGACACCATCGTCGCCGTCCGCGCCCCCGAGGGGCACCCCGACCACGACATCCTCGAGAAAGACTGGCAGATACTGACAAAATCAAAAGATCAGGACGGCCAGCCACTAAACATTGTCGCGATCCCGGTTCCCGACCCAATCACCTATGACTTCCCATCTAACAAACAGATCGAGCGCGGGACCTATCACCTCCCCGCCAGCTACGCGAACTTCCTGATCAGCAACGGCGCTGTCTTCGTCCCCGTATTCGGCCAACAGTCAGACGACCAGGCGCTGAAGATCATCGATGACGCAACGCCCGAGCTGACAGTTATCCCTATCCGCGCCGAGTGGATCGTCGTCGGCAGGGGGGCGCTGCACTGCCTGAGCCAACAACAGCCGGCGGTCAGTAATCAATGAACTTTAACAAGAGCCTGAATATTGAGGGGGTGGAAGGACTGACAAGATAAGATTGGTCTGTGCCAACGATCCTGTAAATCCTGTCATCCTGTCTACATTCTGTTCTTCTCGATGCCTCTGTGTCTCTGTGGTTAATCCCCGCTCGGATTGTACTCAGGGTTCACCCACTCGATGAGGGTCGCCCAGTTATCGCTCGCGGCGTCATCAAGATAGTTGTGGATCAGGCCGTGGACCTCGAAGCCGTTCTTGAGTTGAAAGCTCAACGTGCTGTCGTGTAGTTTCCCGGCGATGACTTTCTCGACGTACTGATGAGGCGTCATCTTGTGCTTGTAGTCGGCGAACCCCGGGATCAGCCCGCCGGCGACGATGCCCCTGCGGTTGTAGCGTTTGACGAGGTCTTTCCGCGCCCGATAGAGCAGCCTGCCGACCCGTTTGCCGCGCATGGTCGGGTGGACGCTGATGTCGGCGCCGTAGTAGTACGCGCCGTCGGGGTCGTGGTTCGTGAAGTAGAGTCCGCCACAGATTTCTAGGAACGTGTGCCCAGGATCATCCAGGTCAAAGTCGATGAAGAACCCGGACCCCTGCCCGACGATCCGGTCGTTTTCCAGGGCCACGAACTGGCCCTCTGGGAAGACGCGGTGCTGGCTTTGGAAGTGGTCGGCGTTCATCAGCTCCCGCTTGTGCAGCGTCGGGTAGCAGTCGCGCTGGAGCTGTTCCAGTGCCTCGAAGTCGTCCGGGCACATCGTGCGGATCGTGATCGGGTGTTTGTCGGTCATCTTCGATTCACGCGCTCCCGGCGTGCTCACTATCGGCTACCGCGACCGCCTCGCCCAGCGCGGCCATCGCCTCGTGCAACTGGTCGTCCGTGATCGTCAGCGGCGCGAGTGTCCGAACGCAGCTTGAATAAAGCCCGGCGCGGATCATGATCAGCCCGCGCTGGAACCCTTCCTCGACCACGCGCTGCGGCGCGATCTTGTTCGGCTCCTTGGTCTTTCGGTCGTTGACGAACTCGATGGCGCACATCGCCCCGGCCCCGCGCACGTCGCCAATGATCGGGTATTGATCTTTCCACTTGCGGAAGTAATCCATGGTGATCGCGCCGATCTCGTGCGCCCGACCGCTTAGATCATGTTCCAGCATGTACTCGATCGAGGCGATCGCCGAGGCGCACGCGACCGGGTTCCCGCCATACGTGGACCCAAGCCCCCCGACGTGGGGCGCGTCCATGACCTCGGCTTTGCCCGTCACCGCGGCGATCGGCATCCCGCTCCCGATCGACTTCGCCGTCAGCAGCATGTCCGGCTCAACCCCGCTGTGCTCGATCGCAAACATCTTCCCGGTCCGGCAGAACCCCGACTGCACCTCGTCGGCCGCGAACAGGATCCCGTGCTCGGCGCACAACGCACGCAGTTGCTGGAGGTACCTCGGCGACGCTGTGATAAACCCGCCCTCGCCCTGCACCGGCTCGATGATCACCGCCGCCACCGAGGTCGGATCGACCTGTGCCACCAGCGCCTTCTTAAACAACCCGATTGCGTAGTCGTCGTACGCTTCGTCGCTCATCCCTTCCGGCTTGTCCCGGTACGCATATGGGAACGGCACACGGTACACCTCCGGCGCAAACGGCCCGAACCCGCGTTTATACAGGTCGTACTTGCTGGTCATCGTCATCCCCAGCAACGACCGGCCATGAAACGCGCCCTCGAAAACGATGATCGCCTGTCGGCCGGTCGCATAGCGCGCGATCTTCACCGCGTTCTCGCCCGCCTCGACGCCGGTGTTGCATAGCAGCGTCTTCTTTTCGCCCTTGATCGGCACCAGTTCGTTCAGCTTTTCGCACAACTCGATGTAAGGCTCATACGTCCCGACGATCGCGCAGAGGTGCAGCAGTTTATCCGCCTGCTTATGGATCGCTGCTGTGACGGTCTCCGGGCAGTGCCCGCAGTTCAGCGCGCCGATCCCGGCGTTCAGGTCGATGAACGTGTTCCCGTCCACATCGGTGACCGCTGCGCCTCGCGCGGTGTCCGCCACGATCGGGCAGGACCGGTACAGGCCACGCACGACCGACGCATCTCGGCGTGCAAGCGCGGCGCTGGCCTTGGGCCCGGGCAGTTCGGTCCGGATATCAATCGTCTTGGTGTCAGGCTGCGTCATCAGGAAGATACCTCCAGGTATCTAACGTATCGGCACTCCCGATCTCCCGCATGATAAGGGCGATAACATCCCGCCCCGTGCTCTCCCTGGAGCCCACCTTCTCCCAGGCGTGTGATCGCTTTCATCCCGTATATTCATCCCGCCGCTTGCACGCCCCCCGGCACAAAGCGCTCAAACTCGCCTTCACTGGGCAGGCCCCATACCGCCCACATTTCCCGAGTCCCCGGCGACATCACACACGCCCCCGACGACTCCACCTCGTAGCCCTCGACCGGTGTCTGGCACACCGAGAAACCCGCCCCCTCACGCAACCGTGTCAGTTTAATCAAGACATCTTTATTAATCTGCCCCGTGTGTTCAGATAAATAAGCCTGCGCCTGCTCCAGCCGTGTCACCGTGCTCCGCATCGCCAGCTCGGACCTCGGCCGTTCCAGGCTGACCATCGCCGGCTCCACACAATGATTCGCGTGTGCGAGCGTTGTCTCCAGCGTCGTCACCGACCGCAGGCCCGGGACCGCCTCGACGTTATAGCCCTGCACGTCTCCCTTGCGGTCCGCTCCCATCACCAGGTAGTTGTGCGCCCCAGCGAGGTCCGCGTCTTCCAGCACCGCCATCGCTGAATCCACGTCCGTCTGCGCCAGCATCTTCCGCACCACGAAAGGCCAGGTCACGCCTTTTTTCCCCTCCTTCGTGTACAGGTTATTAATCCCCACCGCGACCCCCGCGTCGTTGAGCCCGATCATCCCGACGCAGCCGTTGAGCGTGAACGTCATGACGCTCGGCCCGGCGTTTGGCCGAATATCCAGCATGATCACATAGGGCGTCGCCGTTGTGTGCATATCCCACGTCTGCGCCAGATATCCCCGACCGTCCGCCGACACGCTCGGCGAGGTCAGCGCCGCGGTGCATCCGCCGGGATCGTCCACCACATGCTGATGCAACACGTCTACGAAATCCGTGAACCCGTTCATTATCAACAGTTCCACCATCGGCACCCCCGACCCGTCGGACACCCCCTCTAACTCCGCACACAACGCCTCGTCGAACCGGTGATGGTAAGGCATGCACCGTGCCGCAAGATCAAGAATCACGTGATGATGGACCCCCGCCTTCGCCCAGTCGTCGGTCGCACACAGTTGCAGCCTTTCCTCCGTCAGTTTTCCGATCGCCTCTGCATAGGCCCGCCCATGCTGAAACCCTAAATCGTATGGATCCCCGCTGACAGTCAGGCTGCGGATAGGTGGCACGGCAAGCTCCTTATTCATCAAAAGACATGTAGCACCATTATACAGCCCCCGCGAATAAAGACACCCTTTATTTCGCCCGCATCCGCCCGGTTGGAAATAGACTCTGCCCGATCCCCAGCCTCAATGCGTCAACGCATACGCCAGGATATTCGTGTTCAGCTTACGTGCGCTCTTGACCTCGTTCCCCCCGCAGCAGCAGCAGTTGGGCCCGGCATTGGCGGTGTCGTTCAGCCCGTCGGGGGACCAGACCATCACCACGCGTCCGTCGATCACCAGGGCATCGAGCACCGGCAGCTTCGGCCCGCCGGACTTGTACCGCGACTGTTCGATGTCGTACACGCTGTGATAGATCGGGTGGTCCACCTCCAGCCGGCTCAGCTCCGCATCGGGGTAGGCGTTGGCCATGACTTTCGCAAAACTCGTGTTCCAGGGCTTGGAGCTGCACCCCGCCGACGCCAGCAGGAATCCGCCGCTGTCCAGGTAGTCTTTCAGATTCGTGAGTTGCGATTCACTGATCGTGAACGCCCCCTCGCCGGTCATCACCACGAACGGGTAGGCAAACAGTTCCGCTGAGTCCAGGCGGACATCGTCGAAGGTCGGGTGGGTGTTGATATTTGTTTCTTCACGGACTTCGCCAAGAAACGTGTCCGAAAAACAGACCGAGGTTTTTTCGTCCGCGTAGATGAGGTTGGCGCAGTAGATCGTGCCTGCTTCTCCAGACTCTACGCCTTCATCACTGCCAGCCTCGGGCGTCTGCGCGGCCAGCCTGTGACAAGGCCCATTCAATGCCGCCATGCAACACAACGCACAGGCCGCCCGGATTAGGTTATTCATTGTCATGCCCGGCCTCCTGATTCTTTGCGTCTATTCTACCCGGCTCTCCTCCGCGAGACGACGGAAATACGCCTCCGCCTGTTCACGGTATTCGGTTGGCACCCCCTGACGGGCGGCGACGCTCTCACCGGCGGTGGTGGAGCTGTGCATCTGCAGATACTCCGGCCGATCGCCCGTTTCCCCGCTGTCTTCCCCCAATCCCGATCGCCCGCCCCCCGCACGACGCCGATCGCTCCGCGCTCCATCCGTCGCGCCCTGCCCCGGAGGCCCCGGCACCCCCGGCCCCATCATCGTCATCTGCGCTATGGAGCCGGACATCCCCGCGCCTTGGCCGCCCTGGCGACCCATGCTGGGGACGCCGGCATTCATCCCGGCCATCATCTGATTCATCGCGTTCTGCATGCGCTGCCGGGGCATGTTGAAGCAGCCGTCCAGGTCGCTGTCGCCCGCCATCGCCGGGCCCGTGTCGCTCAGTAGCGAGTCCAGGTCGTCCGCCGCCTTCAGCGCCGCCTGATGCGCCAGCCCGCCCCGACCCGCACGCGCCGCCTTCTCCGCGGCGCTCTGCGTGGCTACAATCCCCAGCCCCTCGATCTGGTCCACCACGGCCATCGCGCCCGCGCTCATGTTCGGCAACGCCTCGCGGGCCTCCGTCGCCGCCACCGACAACGCCTCGGCCGCTTCGGCTAATTCTTCTCGGAGTTTCGCCTGCTCCTGTGACAACGCCTCGGCCCGCGCCTGTTGTTCCGTGGTCAGTGTCACGCTCTCCGCCAGCCCCGACATCCGCACCGCAAGCTCGGCCTGCTCAAGCGCAACCCGCCGGATACGCTCGCCCTGTTCGATCATCGCGCTCGCCAGCGCCAGCTTCTCAAGATCCTGCTCCGACCTCTGCGTTTGTTGTGCGGCCGACTGCCCGAACGGCTCATCCATCAAAGCAAATGTTTCCGCTGCCTGTGCTGCAGCGTCACGCGATTGAGGTGTGCCTTCAGTACTCATCCTCTTCATCGCCTCTGCCAGAGATTCAGCCTGTTCCGCCTGCGCCCGGAGCTGCTCGCTGATCTGGTTCAACATCTGCTTGTAAGGCTCCTCAAACTCATACAGCGACGCCTGATCCGATCGTTCCGCCAGGTCCCGTGCGAGGCTTTCTGCCTGTTGGGCGTACTGGTCCAATGATTCTCGTAGTTTATCGATGGATGCCTGTTGCTGTTCGGTCAGTGATTCGCTCTCGTCCGCTTGCGATTCAATGTCCGCAATCGCTTCCAGTAACGCCTCCCGTTGCGATTGCAATTCAGCCAGCCGATCCCGGATCTCCTCAAACTCGCGTTGCAGGTCCTCCACCCGGTACCGCGATCGCGCCAGGTCCATGTACTGCTGCATTGTTATGACATGCGCATAGTGCACCGGCGTCTCGGTCACCTGCGGTGAACCGGGGTGATTATCCGAAACCACCGCGTAATACTTCACCACGTCCCCAGCCGTCGCGTTAAGCCCTTTCAATTCGATCGTATGATCGGCATAGCCCGCAGTCCGGTCGCGCCCTCGATATAACAGCTCAAGCGGCGCTTCATGCGTCGGCTGATCGTTCAACCCAACATGCACCTGCGCTCCGCTGACCCCGATGTCATCGCCCACCCCAATCGCCACGTCCACCGGCCAACCCTCCGGCACCACCAACTGACGGTCCGGCGACAATACGTCAACCTTCGGCAGACGGTCCGGTACGACACGCAACTCGCCAACAACCGCTTCCGCACCCGGCACGCCATCCAAACCCGCCAGCGACAACTCAAATCGACCAGACCTCTCCAGCGTGAAACCCACGCCAGCCACCTGATCATCCACCGCGTTGGGCACCACCGGCTCAACCTGCATGACCGATGGGTCGTCGTCCTCAGCGCCTGTCAGTCTTAACTCTCCGCCGGCCAGCGGGACGTTGCTGTTGATCGTGATCTCAACCCGTGTCCCCGCCAGGCTCTGGATCGCCCGCCCGGTCAACGCCCGGCTTGTATCCGTCCAGCCCGTGTAGGCCGGGTACTTAAGCGTGACCCGCGCATCCTCGATCAACGGCGCACGGTCCGCGATCAATCGGTACACCTTGCTCCGCCCCCCCGGCGTGTCAATATAAAACGCACGATCATCCTCGACCCGATCGACACGCATCGTGTAATGCT
>CBDUNP010000135.1:0-7767 GCA_965368605.1 uncultured bacterium
CTGGCGGGCGATCACTTGAAGAGCGCAAGCGAGCTGGGGCTGCCGTTGATTGCGGTTGGCCTGCTTTACCGCAACGGGTACTTCCAGCAGTACCTCAACGCCGACGGCTGGCAGCAGGAATACACGCCCGACCTGGATTTCTCCAACCTCCCGGTCAACCCGGTGAAGGACAAGCAGGGTGAGCAGATCAAGGTGAAGGTCCAGATGCCCGGGCGCGACGTGAGTATCGCGCTGTGGATGGTGGAGGTTGGGCGCGTCCCGCTCTATCTGCTGGATACGAACCTCCCTGAGAACAGCGAGGCCGACCGTCACATCACCAGCCAGCTCTACGGCGGCGACATGGAGATGCGCATCAAGCAGGAGATCGTCCTGGGGATCGGCGGCGTCCGTGCTTTGGAAGCGATCGACATCCGCCCGGATGTCTGCCATATGAATGAGGGCCACTCCGCATTCCTGGCGCTGGAGCGCATCAGCCGGATTATCAAGGAGCAGGGCGTAACGTTCGACGAGGCGCGGCAGGTCGCCGCAGCGAGCCACGTCTTCACGACACACACACCGGTGCCCGCGGGGATCGACCGCTTCCCCGCAGATATGATCCAGCGGTATTTCAAGCAGTACCACGCCTCATTGAATCTGGACATGGAGGGCTTGCTTGCGCTCGGCCGGGAGAATGTTTTTGATAAGAACGAGTTTTTCTCGATGGCGGTGCTGGCGATCCGCACAAGCCGATGGGCGAACGGGGTCAGCCGATTGCACGGCGAGGTCAGCCGACAGATGTGGAACAACATCTGGCAGGGCGTACCTGAGAACGAAGTCCCGATCACGCACGTCACCAACGGCGTACACGCACGGTCCTGGCTCTCCGGCGACCTGATCTTTTTGCTGGACCGGTACCTGGGGTCGCGTTGGCAGAACAACCCGGCGGACCACGAGGTCTGGCAGGGCGTGATGAATGTGCCGGACGAGGAGCTCTGGCGCGTCCACGAGCGCCAGCGTCGTCACCTGATCAACTGGACCCGTGAGACCCTGGCCAAGCAGCTCAAGGCCCGCGGGACCAGCCCCGACCAGATCAAGGCCGCGTGCGCAGCACTGAACCCTTCCGCGCTGACGATCGGTTTTGCGCGGCGGTTCGCGACCTACAAACGCGGCACGCTGTTGCTGCGTGACCTTAAACGTATTCAGAATCTGTTGACGGACAAGGACCGCCCGATCCAGGTCCTGGTTGCTGGCAAGGCCCACCCCGCGGACGGCGGGGGCAAGGACCTGATCCGCCAGATCGTGCAGATCGCCGCCAAGCCCGAGTCGGGCTTCAAGATCGTGTTTATCGAGAACTACGACATCCACGTGGCACGCAATCTCGTGCAGGGCTGTGACGTCTGGCTGAACACGCCGCGACGTGGGATGGAGGCCAGCGGGACCAGCGGGATGAAGGCGGCGCTGAATGGCGGGCTGAACTGCTCGATCATGGACGGCTGGTGGGACGAGGCGTTTGAGTCCGAGCTGGGCTGGTCCATCGGCCGAGGCGAAGACTACGCCAACCCGGCGACGGCAGACGAGTTGGAGAGCCACGCGCTCTACGACCTGCTTGAGAAGAATATTATCCCGTTGTTCTACGACCGCGACAGCCACGACGTGCCGGTGAAGTGGATCGAGAAGATGAAGTCCTGCATCGCCACGCTCGCGCCACAGTTCAACACAAACCGGATGGTCCAGGAGTACACCGAGAATCTATACCTGCCGGCGCTTCACCGTGGGCGCAAGCTCGCGGCGAATAAACTCGAAGGTGCCATTAATCAGGCGAAGCACATCGCCCACCTGCGTGCCTGCTGGCCCGGGTTGAAGATCAATGAGGTCAAGGCCGACATCCACGAACCCCTGGGTGTGCGTGAGACGCTGAAGGTCAGCACCACGGTGAACCTCAGCGGGCTGATCCCTTCGGATGTCAGCGTGCAGGTCTACTGCGGCCGACTGGACAACGAGGCCCGGCTCATCGACGCGGTGCAGACCGACATGACCCACAGCAAAGATTTGGGCGGCGGGCATCATGAGTACATCGGCAGCGTCCAGATCAATACCAGCGGCCGGCACGGCTTCGCCATCCGCATCGTCCCGAGCGATGAGGTATTCGATGGCATGGTCATTCCGGGCCTGATCCACTGGGACACCGAAAAAGCCCCGGCGGTTAAGCCCAAGGCCAAGCCCGAGAAGGTCGCGTAAGACGCGGGGCGGGTTAAGCGGTCGGATATATATTTCGCCTACAATGCCACGTATGCGCGAGCTTGAGCTGCTATCGCACGTCTACCGATCCAACCCCGGTCTCCCGTCGGCGGTGACGATCCCGCCCGGCGACGACATGGGGGCGGTGTCGATTGGTGATGCGACGGTGCTGGTGACGGTGGATCAGCTGGCCGACGGGGTCCACTTTGATCTGAACAGCACGCCGATCGAGAAGATCGGGCGGAAAGCCATCACGCGCAACCTGTCTGACGTGGCGGCGATGGCGGCTAAACCCGTCGGTGCGGTGGCCGCGGCGTGCCTGCCACGAGGGTTCGGTGAGGCGCGGGCCAAGGCGCTCTTCGACGCGATGCGCGTCACCGCGGACAGTTTCGATTGCCCACTGATCGGCGGGGATATCTCGGTCTGGGACCAGAAGCTGATCCTGACGGTGACGGTGTTTGCCGAGCCTGACGGCGTGGAGCCTGTGCTGCGCAGTGGGGCACGGGTCGGGGATACGGTCTATGTGACCGGGCAGCTGGGCGGCAGCCTGATCTCTCTGGATGACCGGGCGGGGTACACGCATCACCTGGATTTTACGCCGCGGTTGGCGCTGGCCCGCACGCTGGCATCGGATTCCGTGATGCGCCCCGGCGCGATGCTCGATCTGAGCGACGGGCTAGGCCTGGACCTCACGCGCATCTGTGAGCTAAGCGGGGTCAGCGCACAGATTCAGATAGACCAACTGCCAATCAGCGACGCGGCTATGCTCGCCGGCAAACAATCGGGGCGTGAGCCCTGGCAGCACGCGCTGAGCGACGGCGAAGATTATGAACTGTGCTTTACCGCGCCTCTGGGGGCGCCCCCGGGGGTGATCCCTTCGCAGATCGAGGGTGTTGCGGTGACCGCGGTGGGCCATATTGTAGAGCCCGTGTCGGGGCCCCGGGTCGGGGTCCTGTTGCCGGACGGCACGGAGGCGGAAACATCGGGACTTGGCTGGGAGCATGCCGGATGAGTCAGGCGGATCAAACAATCCAGATCGTATCTGAAAGCGTCGAGCAGACGGTCGCGATCGCGTCGGCTGTCGGAAAGTGTGCACAGGCGGGCGACCTGATCGGGCTGATCGGTGAGCTTGGGGCAGGGAAGACGCAGTTCGTCCGCGGGTTGGCGCAGGGGCTCGGCATCGAGCCACGCAGAGTCTCCAGCCCGACGTTTGTGTTCCTTCAGGAATACCCGGCGGATGAAGACGACTCGGATGCGTTGGTGCTGGCGCACATCGACGCCTACCGGCTGGCGGGGGAAGATGACCTCGGGTCGATCGGGTGGGAGGGGTATGGCGAGGAGCTGCGTGCCGGGGCGGTGCTGGCGGTGGAGTGGGCCGACCGGATCCCCGAGGCGATGGGGCCTGACTGGCTGAGGGTTCAACTCACACACACCGACGCCGGCCGGATTATTACGCTCACGCCTAACGGCAACTGGCAAGCGCGGATGCCCGAGCTACAACGTCACCTTGACCTATTCGCTGCGGGCGATAAAGTCTGAACCATGGTTGCCAAAGCCGACAACAACCCGACGAGCCCCTGCCCGACCTGCCGCAAGCCCACCGCGCAGGACGGCAAGTATTTCCCCTTCTGCAGTGATCGCTGCAAGACGATTGACCTGGCTAAATGGGCCGACGGGAGCTACACGATCAGCCGGTCTCTCGAGCAGGACGACCTTGAAGAAGACGTCTGAGCGGTCTGCAATTCATTGAAATAAGCGCAGTCTAAAAAGACGTTGATCCGGGGCTTTACTGCGTTCAGATCCGGCGTTGTTGATTTAACTGAAACTGTTGCGTCAGTGCTTAGTCTTCCGACGCCGGCTCGGCCTGCTCAGCTTTCTGTGCTTCGGGGCTGATGCCGTAGATGACGAAGCGGTGGCTGACGGGGTCGAAGCCGTGTTCTTTGCAGAGCCGGTCGCGCAGTTCGGTGAGCTCAGACGCGGGGAACTCGATGATCTGATTGGTTTCGACGCAGACCAAGTGGCCCTTGGGCTCTTTGCCGAAGGACAGGCGGTAGTGTGCCTGGCGGGAGTCGATCAAGACCTCGGAGATGATCTTGGCTTCCATCAGGTGTTTGAGCGTGCGGTAGATGGTTGCTTTGCTGACGCGGTGGTCGGCGGTGCGCATCTCCTGGAGCAGCTCGTCGGCCTCGAAGACGCCGGGCTTGGCGAGGACGGCGTCGAGGATCAGGGCCCGCTCGGTGGTGAACTTCAGGCCCTGACGCTTTAGGAACCGCCGGAAGATCGCACACAGGGGCAGGATCATCTGGTCGTCGGCGATAGCGGGGGGGGCCTTGGTCATGCCTGTATTGTAGCCGCCGAACACGCCCACGGACAGCGCGGTTGGCCCCTGACCGGCCACACTGTTATCTTGCCGGGTCGTAGCACTTTTACACCGGCTCAGGAGTATGGACGTGGCAGAATCGGCAATCGGCGTGGGTTTGATCGGGTGCGGGACGGTTGGCGGGGGGGTCGCCAAGCTGCTGCGTGATCAGGCGGGGCTTTACGAACAACGGATCGGCCGGCCGATCGTGCTGCGAAGGCTCTTGGATCGCGAGAAAGACCGTGTGATTCAGTCCGGCCTGGCGGACGCGGATGTCGTGACGGACGACGTGGATTCGTTTTTTGATACGCCGGACATGCAGGTCGTGATCGAGCTGGCCGGGGGGACCGGTGCGGCGAGCGTGTTTGTGAAGCGAGCCCTGGAGGCGGGCAAGCACGTCGTGACCGCGAACAAGGCCCTGCTTGCCGAGCAGGGGCCGGAGCTCTTCGCCCTGGCGAGAGCTAACAACGCGAGCATCGCCTTCGAGGCCTCCTGCGGCGGGGGCATCCCCTGTGTGACGGCCCTGACCTTCGGGCTGATGGCCAACCGGATCGACGCGCTCTACGGCATCCTCAACGGCACCTGCAACTACATCCTGACCGAGATGACCGGCAAGGGGAAGGATTACAACACGGCGCTGGCCGACGCGCAGAAGCTGGGGTATGCCGAGGCCGACCCGACGCTGGATGTCACCGGCGGCGACACGGCTCATAAGATCGCGATCCTGGCCTCGCTTGGCTTCGGCGTGAAGATTACCGACAGCCAGGTCCCCGCCCGGGGTGTGGATGGGTTAGACATCAACGACATCCAATTCGGCGACGAGCTGGGTTACGACATCAAGCTGTTGGCCATCGCGGAACGGCAGCCGGATGGTGAATCGATCAGTGTGGGCGTGGAGCCATGCTTTATTCATAAGGGGGAGCTGCTTGCTCAGGTCGGCGGTGCGTTTAACGCTTTGTCGGTCTACGGCCACGCGGTGGGGCACACGCTTTACTACGGCGCCGGAGCCGGGCAGATGCCCACGGCCAGCGCGGTGGTGGCGGACCTGATGAATATCGCCGCCGGGTGGTACGGCCCGGCATTCCAGGCGATGAAACTCACCCCCGACCTGCACGCGCCGGCGAAACTTGCGGCCCCCGAGAGCCTGGTCAGCCGGTACTACCTGCGGATCAATGCGATGGACAAGCCCGGGGTGATCGCCGAGGCGACCGCCGCGCTGGGCAACGCCGGGATCAGCCTGTCCGCCGTCCTCCAGCACGAGACCAATGCGGGGAGCTACGTCCCGGTGGTGATTGTGACCCACAAAGCCGCCCACGGAGATTTGCTTGCAGCCGTGAAGCAGATCGAGTCGATGCAGGTAATCGACGGCCCGCCTGTGGTGATCCGGATTGTTGATTTGCCGGATTAATCGCCAGGGGTATGATCCGGGCCGGTGTTCGGTGAGGCTGGCCCTAAGAGGGCTTGAAGGAGTTGCGGCAGTTGAGCGGCAAACGCACCTCTGGGCATGACTCGATCGGCTCCGAGTTCTTCGGCGGCGGCCAGCATGCGCTCCTCGACGTGCGGGGCAAACGCGACCACCTTCGGCCCGGTTCCGTGCCCTTTGGCCAGTTCGATCAGTTTCAAGCCGGCGTCCCCCATCGTCAGGTCGACGATCACCGCCGCGACCGGGTCGTTGGCCTTCCCGTCATCCACACGGTCGAGCCTCGCTTGCAGCGCGGCCTGGTCACGCGCCGGCCGGCAGGTGATCCCGATCGCTTCGGCGGTCGAGTGGATCTTCGTGGCGAATATCAAATCAGTGCAGCAGTAAACAATCATCCAAACATGATACCACCGCACGCATGGTGCGGTGTGCGGTGTGTCGCTTAGGAGGATCGCTTTGAGATTTAACAGAGGAATCTATCGATGACTGCTTTTGCCAGTGAATCTGTTCAGGCCGAATTGGGTTTCCGTTACGATCCCGGCGATCTTTATCAGCAGGTCATCGGCCACGTCCTTAGCTCCGCGGAGATTCTCAACCAGCCCAGACACCTGCGGCTGATCATGGCCCAGCCCAAGAACGAGGTGATCGTCCACTTCCCGGTGAAGATGGACGACGGCGACTACAAACTCTTCAAGGGTTATCGAGTCCAGCACAACAACATCCTGGGGCCTTACAAGGGCGGCATCCGCTACCACCAGGACGTCGGGCTGGACCACGTCAAGGCCCTGGCGGTCTTGATGACGATGAAATCGGGGCTGGTCCGTCTGCCGTTGGGCGGCGCCAAGGGGGGCGTGCAGGTCGATCCGCGGGCGGTCAGCGAAGACGAGTTGATGCGTCTGACCCGCCGGTTTACCAGTGCGATTGAAGACAACATCGGGCCGGACCACGACATCCCCGCGCCGGACGTCGGGACCAATGCGCAGATCATGGCGTGGATGGCGGATACCTATATCAACTTTGTTCCAGGTCATCAGCGCTGGCTCGGCCAGGCGGTGGTCACGGGCAAGCCTCTGGAGTTCGGCGGGTCGTTCGGCCGGGAAAAGGCGACCGGGCAGGGGCTGGTGTTTGTTTTGGATGAGATGCTGCCCGAGTTGGGGCTGCGGTTCGATCAGACCACGTTCAGCCTGATCGGGTACGGGAACGTCGGGTCGTGGACCGGGCGGCTCATGCAAGACCGCGGCGCGAAACTCAAGGCCGTGATGGACCACACCGGCGCGATTCTAAATGAGCGGGGCATCGACGCCCTCACGCTGGCTCAGTACGTCGCCTTCAAGGGCGGTGTCGCCGGCTTCGCCGATGCCGAAGCGATCAGCCCCGATGAGTTTTACAAGACGCAGGTTGATCTATTCATCCCGGCGGCTCTGGAACAGATGATCGATGTGCAGCACGCCGAGATTATGAACTGCAAGGTGGTTGTCGAGGGGGCCAACGCCCCGACGACGCCCCGGGGCCAGGAGATCCTGGCCGAGCGCGGGGTCACGGTGCTGCCGGCGGTATTGTGCAACTGCGGCGGCGTGACGGTGAGTTATATGGAATGGAAGCAGAACCGCCAGGCCGAGACCTGGGACGCGGAGACGGTGGATCGTAAGTTGCGCGAACACATGACCGCCGCCGCCGGCCGGGTGAAACTCGCCGCCCACCGCTACGGCTGCGACATGCGGACCGCGACCTACTGCGCCGCATTGGAATACATCGGGAAGGTGTATCAGAT
>CBDUNP010000136.1:0-7764 GCA_965368605.1 uncultured bacterium
GTCGGCTCCCAAGGCTACGTCGGCATGGTCCAGGAGATGAACGCCCAACTCACCGAACAATCGCTGAGCCCGTGCTGTGTCTACGTCGCCAACGGCAGCGCCGGCACGCAGGCCGGGATGATCGTCGGCCAGATGCTGTTCGGCGGGGCGTATACGATCAAGGGCTACTGCGTCGTGCCCGGCGGGGCCGAGGAAATCACACAGGACACGCTGACGCTTGCCAACCAGTGCGCCGCACACATCGGCGCCGACCCGGTGGACGCCTCGCGCGTGATCTGCGACGACTCGCAGTTCGGCGAGGCGTATGGCTATCCCACGCCGGCGGCGCTGGACGCGATCAAGCTGCTCGCCGACACCGAAGCGATCCTACTGGACCCGGTGTATTCGTCCAAAGCGTTCGCGGGGATGCTCGCCGACATCAAGGCCGGTTTTTATAACAGCGACGACGCGATCGTCTTCATCCACACCGGCGGGACGCCCGCGCTGTTTGCGAAGGTCGATCTATTAAAGCCTATACTCTCCCGATGAATCACCTGAATTCCCCGTCCGTGACCCCCGCCGAACTCAAAGCCATGCTCGACCGTGGCGACGACATCGAGCTTGTCGACGTGCGCGAGCCCGCGGAGCACGCGATCGTCCAACTGCCCGGCTCTAAGCTCATCCCCCTGAAGACGCTCCCCGAACACGCCGACGACCTAGACCCCGACAAGACCCAGGTCGTGATCTGCAAGGTCGGCCAACGCAGCGCGATGGCGGTCGCCTTCCTCCGCGAACGCGACTTCGAAGCCATCAACCTCACCGGCGGCATCCTCGGCTGGATCCGCGAGGTCGACCCGTCCCTGCCGGGGTATTGATCAGGGCTTGCAGGGTAAACGGTGACGGCCGACCGCAACGGGCCTACAATCCCTCCCATGAACGCTACGAAGACAACGGACGCTGGCCGGCTGGCGCAGGAATTGAACATCGACGCCGTCATCGCCGGCCAGGCCCGGCTATCGACCTCCGATGCGATCCGGCTGTACCACGAAGCCTCGACCCACGACCTCGGGCGGTGGGCGTCGGCCATGTGCGACCGGATCCACGGCACGGAAAAACGCACCTACGTCATCGACCGCAACGTCAACTACACCAACGTCTGCTCCGCGAAGTGCACCTTCTGCGCCTTCCGCCGGGACGGGGATGAGGACGATGCATACACCCTCAGCACCGAGCAACTCCACGGAAAGATCAAAGAGCTGGTTGACATCGGCGGGACGCAGGTGCTCTTGCAGGGCGGGATGCACCCGGACCTGCCGATCTCGTTTTACGAAGAGATGCTCTCCGGCATCAAAGAAAAGTTCCCGGGCGTGCATATCCACGGGTTCAGCCCGCCGGAGTTCGTGGAGTTTGTCGCGGTCTTCGAGTTGGAAGGCTTCCCGACGACGGCCCCCGGGAAGAGCCACGAGCTTCCCCCGGAAGTCTGGCAAGCCAAGTTGGATGTGATTCTGAAACGGCTGACAAAAGCCGGGCTGGACACGATCCCCGGCGGCGGCGGTGAGATCTTCCCCGAGCACGTGCGTCGGCGGATCGGCGCGGGCAAGGCGACCGGGCAGGAATGGCTGGACGTGATGTCGGCCGGGCACCGGCTTGGGATGAAGACCAGCGCGACGATGATGTTCGGGCACATCGAGGGCATCGCCGACCGGGTGATGCACATGGACGTGATCCGCGAGCGTCAGGACCTGGCCGTGCGCGAAAAGTGGGGCGGGGGGTACGTGAGTTTTATCAGTTGGCCTTTCCAGCGCGAGAACACCCCGCTTGGCCGAGTCCCCGACTGGGACGAAGCCTCCGGCGAACCGTTCCCCGGCGACGTGCTGGCAGACAAGGTATTTGCTGGCGAATTGGACCCCTGCGACAAAGCCGCGTGCGACAAGGCCGTGCCCAAAGCTGGCAAGCTGGTCCGCATGGCGGGGGCGACCGAGTATTTAAGGATGCAGGCGCTCAGCCGTTTGTATCTGGACAACATCCACTCGATCGGCGCGTCGTGGGTGACGATGGGGCCGAAGATCGGGCAGCTCGGTCTGTTCTACGGGGCGAACGACATGGGCAGCGTGATGATGGAGGAAAACGTCGTCAGCGCCGCCGGCACGACATACTGCCTGAACGAGCCGGTGCTGTGCCAGCTCATCCGCGACTCGGGCTTCACCCCCGCCCAGCGCGACAACGGGTACAACCTGTTGAAGGTGCATGACGGGGAAGGCTCGCCGGACCTCAAAGTCACCGACTGGTCCGAGCACCGCGTCCAGAAGCTGCACATCGAGGGAGCGCACACTCAACCCGGGGACGAGGGGGCGACCGTGCCTCTGACCATCGGGGCAGAGTGAATCAAACGCGGACTATCCAGGATCATTCTGCTCACCAAGCATATCGCGGACTCTTTGCAGGCCGCGGCGGATGTTGGTCTTGACCGTGCCCAGCGGAAGGTCCAACTCACGGGCGATGGTGGCGTGGGTGCAGTTGTCGTAGATCGCCATACGAAGTGCGGTCTGCTGTTGAGGCTTGAGCTTGCCGATCGCCTGCTTGACGCGCTGGACTTCCTCCTGGGTCTCGACCTCTGACGTCTGGGGTTGGGCTTGGACCTGCACGTCCTCGAGCCCGGCATGGCGGGGCGTCCGCCCGCGCTTGCGGAGCATGTCAACCAGCCTGCGGCGGGCGATCATCGTGATGAACGTGGACTCCGACGCGATGTTGGGGTCGTAGCGGTCCGCCTTGGACCAGATCTCGGTGAAGATCTCCTGGACCGCGTCCTCGGCGTCGGCGGGGTTGTTGCAGAACTTACGCGCCAGCGACCAGACCAGCCCACCGAACCGGTCCAGGCACAGCTTCACCGAGTCGGGTTCCCCCGCGGCGACACGCCTGAGTACGTCGGTATCCGCTGTCTTGTCCATCTTGAGTCTCACCGCTAAAGACGTTACGCCCGATCTCGGTGTTCACGCCCCTTCGCGCAGCCCGACCAGTTCCCTGCCCCGCACAACCGCCCCTTGGATGTCGGGCGCGAACCCATCGGCGTCGATCTGTTTGGCGACATCGGCCTGCCCCGAGAACGCGTTGCCGCCGACCAGCACCGGGACCGGCTTGTCCTCGGTTGCCTGGCGGACCCCGCGGATCAACTGCTCCATCGTCCGAAGCTGTGTGTGCAGGGTCGCGGCGAGGACCAGCAGGTCGGCCCGGAAATCTATCACGGCTTGAACCAGGTCCTTGCCGGGCACATCCGCGCCGAGGTAGATCACACGCCAGCCGTCCATCTCGAAGAAGTCGCTGACGACATGCAGGCCCAGCGTGTGGCGGTCGCCTGTGACGGACGCCACGATCACGGTCTTGCCGTTTGGGGTCTGTGGGGTGTCCCTGGCGAGTAGCTGCGACATCAGCATGAGGGTGGTCGCGGTCGCGAAGTGTTCCTCGGCGATACTTAGCTCGTCCCGGTGCCACATCTGCCCGATCTCATGGGACGCGGGAAGCAGGACCGTGAGGTAGGCGCTTTGGATATTCAAGCCATCGGCGACGGCGTCGTGGATAAGCCGGATGGCGCGTCGGCGGTCGCCCTCCAGGATCGCCAGGACGTACATCGCGGCGAGGCGTCCGGTGTCGGTATCGGTGTCTAGCGCCGAGGGGAGCTCCGCCGGGGTGTCGGGCAGTTGCTCGACAGCGGCGCGGATATATCGTTGTGCGATCTGCGCCCCGGGGCCGGGGATCTCGGTCTGGACCACGCCGGCCAGCGCGAGTAAGGCTTGACGGAACGAGTCGGTCTCGACGTGCTTCGCGGTCAGGGCGTCGTGGCACCAGCGGACCTGGGTGATGAACAAACGGGGCCGTCCCAGGTGAACCGCTGCGGCCAGGTCGCGTAGGCGCGAGGCGAGGTAGGACTGCCACCAGTGAAACTGTTCGTTGGGTGTGGCGACGTCGGCGTTCGGGTCGCCGTTCAGCAGTTGATCTGCAGCATATGCAGCCAACGCCATCGCGCTGGTGTCGAGCTGATCGGCGGCGGCCGATTCACGTGTAAGCGGTTCGTGTGTCATGGTAGAAGTGGTTTCTTAGTAAGTTTATTTTAGAGCATGCGAGCTGGTGGGGCGAACGCGGTGGTTCTGCCCCGCCTGTTCTTTTTCGTCGTATAGGATATGGCTGTCGGGCTCTACAGCCCATAGGCTGCACGGCTGGACAGGCGGGCGACGTGAGCTATAATCAAAAGACTTGAATGGCCTTTAAGGATATCCCGTGAGTATCCGACACCTCGATTCGATCTTCAAGCCTAAACGCGTGGCTGTCGTGGGCGCGAGCGACTCGCCTTCGGGTGTGGGCTACGCCGTGCTGCGCAACATGATTAACGCGGGGTTTGACGGGGTGGTGTACCCCGTGAACGCCAAGCGTGAGTCCGTGCAGGGGATCGCGGCGTATCAGAGCGTAAAGGAATTGCCCAACGTGCCGGATTTGGCGGTGGTGTGTACGCCCGCGCCGACGGTGCTGGGGGTGGTCAAGCAGTGCGCGGAGGTGGGGATCAAGGGCGTGGTGATCATCAGCGCCGGCTTCCGCGAGACGGGCGCGGAAGGGTTGGCGGTTGAGCGCGAGATCTTGAGCGTGGCCCGTCAGCACGACATGCGCGTGGTCGGGCCGAACTGCCTGGGGGTGATCACGCCGAGGCTGGGTCTGAACGCGAGCTTTACGGTGGGGATGCCCGGCGACGGGAATATCGCATTCATCTCGCAGTCCGGCGCGTTGGGGACCAGTGTGCTGGACTGGGCGCAGAAGAAAGGGATCGGGCTTTCTCATTTTGTGTCCGTCGGGAACATGATGGACACGGGGTTCCCCGACCTGATTGATTATTTCGGCCAGGACCCGCGGACCAAGTCGTTGATCCTGTATATCGAGTCGATCGTGGACGCCAGGCGGTTTGTGTCCGCGGCGCGTGCGTTCACACGGACCATGCCGATCATCGCGTACAAGGCGGGTCGCTTCGAGCAGTCGGCCGCCGCCGCGGCGTCACACACCGGCGCGTTGATGGGGGCGGACGACGTACACGACGCCGCGTTTCACCGGGCGGGGATCGAGCGTGTGTTTGAGATCGATGACCTGTTTGATTGTGCCGAGCTGCTCGGCCGACAGAAGCCGCCGAGGCACGGCCGCTTAGCGATCCTGACCAACGCCGGCGGGCCGGGCGTGATGGCGACGGACGCGCTGCTGGCGCGTGACGGCGAGTTGGCCACGTTAGAGCCGGCGACGATCGAGAAACTCAACGGCTGCCTGCCGGGCGCGTGGTCGCACGGGAACCCGGTGGACGTGTTAGGAGACGCAACCAGTGAGCGATACGCGGACGCGGCCGAGCTTGTGCTGGCAGACCCGGGCGTGGATGCGCTGCTAGTGATCCTGACGCCGCAGGCGATGACCGACAGTCAGGAGACCGCCAAACGGATCGGCGAAGTCGCGGCCAAGACGAACAAGCCCGTGCTGGGTGCCTGGCTTGGCGGCGCGTCGGTCGAGAAGGGACGGCTGACGCTGACGAAGTACAACGTGCCGTCGTACCCGAGCCCGGAGCGTGCGATCCGTGGGTTCATGCACCTGGTGTCGTACTCGCAGAATATCGAGACGCTGTACGAGACGCCGAGCGTGGTGCCGATCAAGGGGCTGGGCTCGAAGCGTGAGGGCGGACCGTTGGCGGATCGGTCGGACGTGACGCTCAGCGAGATCGAGTCCAAGCGGTTGTTCCAGGATTTTGGGATCCCCGTCGCGATGGCGGAGCCCGCGGATGATGCGGATCAGGCGGTGACGCTGGCGGACGCGATGGGGTACCCGGTGGTGATGAAGGTGCGTTCGCCTCAGATCACACACAAAACCGATGTCGGCGGGGTCGCGCTGGGGCTGGAAGATGAAGATGCGGTGCGCGGCGCGTTTGCACGGATCGCGGCATCGGCGGCCAGGCTCAGGCCCGACGCGGAAATCCAGGGCGTGTCGATCCAGCCGATGATCGGCGGGCGCGACGGCGTGGAGATGATCCTGGGGGTGAAGAAAGACCCGGTCTTTGGTTCGGTCCTGCTCGCGGGTATGGGCGGCGTGACGGCCGAGGTGTTGCAGGACCGGGTGCTTGGGATCCCGCCATTAAATGAACGGCTGGCGCGTCGGATGCTCGAGTCGCTTCGTTGTTGGCCATTGCTGGGGGGGTATCGCGGTCGGCCGCCGGTGGATGTCGATGGGCTGGTCAAGGTGCTGATCCATCTTTCGTTTCTGGTAGCCGAGACGCCGAACATTAAGGAGCTGGATATCAATCCCCTGCTGGTCACGCCCCGGGGAGTTACAGCCTTGGATGCGCGGATCATCACCGACGACGTCCCGGGCCTGCCCGATGCGCACTACTCGCACCTGGCGATCCGGCCTTACCCGATGGAGTACACCGAGAACGTGGTGCTGGAGGACGGCGTGGAGGTGACCTTCCGCGCGATCCGGCCCGAGGACGAGCCCCGGTGGCACGACTTGGTCGCGAGTTGTTCCGCCGAGTCGTTACACGCCCGGTTCTTCTCGACCATCGGGAAAACGACGCACAAGATGGCGACGCGGTACTGCTACATCGACTACGACCGGGAGATGGCGATCGTTGCGCTGATCAACGAGGGCGGCGTCAAGAAGATGGTCGGCGTGGGCCGGCTGGTCGCGGACCCGGATCACACCGACGCGGAGTACGCCATCCTCGTCGCCGACAAGTGGCAGGGCCACGGGCTTGGCAACATGCTCACGTCGTATTGCCTCAAGGCCGCGAAGCGCTGGGGCATCAAACACGTCTACGGCGGAACGATGATCGAGAACCGGCGCATGATCGCGACATTCAAGGAGCAGGGCTTCGATATCGTGACCGAAAGCGAAGAGGGAATGGTCTTCGCGGATCGTGTCGTCTGAACTTAGCGAGGGGATTGTCTGGGGCGTTTTGCAAATAAAACTTCCCGTCATTCCCGCACAGGCGGGAATCCAGTTCGGCTTTCACCTGGACCGCCGCCTGCGCGGGGATGACGAAAACGGACTGGTAGGTAATGCTGCAAACCGCTCTAAGCACTAATCTTGTGCGGTCATGCCTTCGAGTAACGCACGAGCCTGCTCGGCCTCATCCGTCCCGGGGAAGTGTTCAACGATATTGTTAAGCAAGCCTTCAGCCAGATCATCCCGGCCGGCGCGGAGGTAGTTCGTGGCCAGGGCCAGGTCTTCACGCGCGCGGTCGGTGGCGGTGGGTGCCGGCTTGTCTTTGGATGTTTCGGGGCTGGGCTTTTGGAGGACAAAAGTGTTGGGGTCTTGTTTCACCTGCGCGAGGTAGTCGGCGGCGGTATGGGCGGTCGTGGTGTCGTTGAAGTCTTGCAAGAGTTCTTCCAGGGCCTCGATACCGTGCTTTGGGCTTCGCTGCAGACGGTCGATAGCCTGGTCGAGTTTTCGTTTTGCTTCAGTCTCCCGGCGGTCGCGCACCTCGGCCAGCGGGGCGTCCAGCGCGGCGATGCCTTTCTCAAACCAGTCGGCGGGGGGGTAGGTGTGCCCCATCCCGGGGACTTCCAGGTACGTGACGTAGGCAAACTTGGCACGCTTGAAGCCGTACTCATAGGTGACAAACGTTTGTGCGCGATTGCCATCGGTCTCGCCGGTGAGCAGGACGTATCGGCCGTCGCGCTTAGCCCTGCGCAGGACCTTAGGCGAAGGCGGGTTGAACGACCGCCCCCAGAACAGCAGCCTGCGGTCGGTGCTGTCGGGGTGGGGAAGGCG
>CBDUNP010000137.1:0-7678 GCA_965368605.1 uncultured bacterium
TTGCCCTGCCCGTGGATCAGGAAGTCGTTATTGATCAGGTGGCCTTCGATGAGGCCGCCCTCATCCAGGATTCGGGCGGTCGAGCCGGCCATCTGGATGGTGCTCCCGCCGGTCAGATTGACGGTCGATTCGATCAGCAGGTCGGTAAAAGAACCGGTACTATCGATGAGGATCTCGCTCGTCGCGGTGCCGGTCAGCGTGCCGAGCAGTTGGATGTTATCTGCGTTGTTAATACGGATAAAGCCGTCAAGTGAGATATCGGTCAGCGAACTGGCCGTGGCGTTTGCGGTCTCGATCACACCGGTGCCGAGGGTGACAAGCGAGCCATTCACGATCGATGGGCCGGAAAAAAGCTCGACACTGGAGCCGTCCTGAGCGCGGATCGTGCCGTTGGTATTCGTAAAAGTGCCCTGATTAAGCCGCAGCGTGCTGAGTTGAGTGGAGTCCAGCAGGCCATCGTTGACCATGCCGTTGGCACCGGGATCGACGTTGAGGATCCCGCCGTCCACGTTGGCTTGGATTGTGCCGTGGTTGGTGAGCTGAGTTCGGTTGATGCCGATGCTGCCCTGCCCGAGGATGGAACTGGTAGCTCCAATCGTCAGGTGCCCGGTATCGGCAAAACCCGTAGCATCCACGATACGGGCGGTTGAGCCTTCCATCAGGATCGAGCCGCCGCCGGTCAGCGTGACCGCCGACTCGATGCGCAGGTCGGTGTTGCTCCCGGTGGCGAGCAGCCGGATCGTGCCCTCGTTATCTATCAGCGAACCAATCTCCAGGTTGTCGCCGTTGGTGATGCGGAGGATGTCCTCCTCGCCGATGGTGAGGCTGTCCACGGTCCGGGCGGTGGTCAGCTCGACATCAAACGGGCTGCCACCCGCGCCATCGATAACCGCATCAAAAGTTGCGCCGTTAGGATCGCCAGCGTCCCAGTTCAACGAGTCGGTCCAACTCGTCCCGTCACCGTTGCCGGTGAAGTTGCTGACCTGCGCCTCGGCAGGCACCCAAACCAGTGAAGCAACGCCCAACGCCACACATGACAAACGCCACGAGCCAAGTCGATTAACTGACATTCTAAACCCCTGTATGAAAAAGTTGATTATCTGATCTAGTAATTAAAGAGGTGCCCACAGATCTTACTAAGACATTCGTACATTCCACGGAAGAAGCAGGATAAAATGAACCGCCAACCTTCGCAAGCATTAATCTTACAAGGTCTTGGTTTTTAACAATTATTCATCTGTTCCGAATTCACCCCGGCGTCACGTCGTGGATGTCGATCCCCGCCATCGCCAGACGCACCAGCCGGTTGGCAAGATGGGTAAGATTCAGCCCCGATTTTGCCGCCGCCATCGGCAGCAGCGAGTGTGTCGTGAACCCCGGCATCGTGTTGGCCTCGATGAACCAGGGCCGATCGTATTCATCCACCATAAAGTCCACCCGGCAAAGATGGTGCACACCCAATACCCGGTACGCCGTCAACGCCCAGTCGCTGACCTGCTTTAACGTCTCCTCAGCCACATCGATCTCAAATAGATACCGCGTGTCGTCCCGTTCATACTTCGCGTCGTAGTCGTAGCACTCCCCCGCCGGGACAATATGAATCGCCGGCAAAGCAATCGGCCCCGGAGCAGCCGGGTCGTCGCTCTGGATCACACCGACCGTCAACTCCTTGCCCTTGATGTATCGCTCGACCAGCAGGCGCGGAAACTCTTTGCTTAACTCGGCCTGTGCTTTGTCGGCGTCCGCTTCGGTCTTGCAGATCGCCAGGCCGAACGTCGACCCCTCCTCCAACGCCTTGATGACCACCGGCGCCTCCAGCGTGCGTGTCTGCCCTGCCAACAACAGCTCCGCCTCAGGCGTCGCGACGCCGTGGCCCGCCACCGTCAGCTTGGTCAGGTGCTTATTAATACACAGGCTCGCCGCGCCGGGGCCGCTGCCGACATACGTCAGGTCCCGGTCGCTGAGTACCCGTTGCAGCCCACCGCCCTCGCCCCAGAGCCCGTGCAGCACCGGAAAAATCACGTCCCCGCCCCACCGCTTAAAATCATCCAGCGCCGACAGGTCGTCCGGCTGGATGTCACGCTCCATCACCTCGTGCCCCGCCTCACGCAGCGCCCGCGCGACCTCCGCGCCCCCCGCCAGGCTCACCGGACGCTCCCGCCCGGGGCCGCCGGCCAGCACCAGAACTCGTAAACCTTTTGCTGCCACCGAAAACTCCCTGTAAAACCCTGAACTCCCCCTGTATCATCGACCACCCGGCCCGGTTTCCCTGATTATCAACCGTAGGCGCGCCGCCCCAACACATCCAACAAAAAACGGCCCCGGCGTGTCTTCCACACCGAGGCCGTGAATAAATCTAAACAAAACTCGGCAGCCTCACGGGCCACCTGAACCTGCCTCCGATCAGTTCAGGTCGAACCGATCCAGGCTCATCACCTTGCCCCAGGCGGCGACGAAGTCGTGGACGAACTTCGCCTGCGCATCGCTGCAGGCATACACCTCCGCCAGCGACCTCAGCACGGAGTTGGACCCGAAGACCAGGTCCACCCGCGTGCCGGTCCACTTCGCCTGGCCGGTCTTGCGGTCGCTGCCCTCAAACAGGCTGGCGTCGCCGGACGTGGGCTTCCATTCGGTCGCCATATCCAGCAGGTTGACGAAGAAGTCGTTGCTCAGCGTGCCGACACGGTCGGTCAGGATGCCGTGCTTCGAGCCGTCGCTGTTCGCGCCCATCGCGCGCATCCCGCCGATCAGCACGGTCATCTCCGGCGCGGTCAGCGTCAGTAGCTGCGCCTTGTCGATCAGCAGCGCCTCGGCCGGGATCGAGTACTGGCCCTTGAGGTAGTTGCGAAAACCGTCGGCGATCGGCTCGAGCACGTCGAAAGACTCGGCGTCCGTCTGCTCGGCCGACGCGTCCATCCGGCCCGGTGTGAAAGGCACCGTGACGTCAACGCCCGCGGCCTTCGCCGCCTGCTCGACGCCCGCACACCCGCCTAAGACGATCAGGTCCGCGAGCGACACCTTCTTGCCGCCGGACTGCGCGCCGTTGAACGAGCCTTGAATCCCTTCGAGCGTCTTCAACACCTTCGCGAGCTGCGCCGGCTGATTCGCTTCCCAGTCCTTCTGCGGTGCCAGGCGCACCCGCGCCCCGTTCGCGCCGCCGCGCTTGTCCGACCCGCGGAACGTCGATGCCGACGCCCACGCGGTGCTGACCAGTTCCGTGACCGACAAGCCGCTGGCTAGCACCTGCTTCTTTAGCTCCGCGACATCCGCCGCATCGATCAGTTCGTGATCCACCGCCGGGATCGGGTCCTGCCAGATCAGTTCCTCGTCGGGCACCTCGGGGCCGAGGTACCGCGAGCGCGGGCCCATGTCACGGTGCACCAGCTTGAACCACGCACGCGCAAAAGCATCCGCGAACGTGTCCGGGTTCTCCAGGAACCGCCGGGAGATCTT
Source organism: uncultured bacterium (assembly GCA_965368605.1). Lineage (GTDB taxonomy): Bacteria > Planctomycetota > Phycisphaerae > Phycisphaerales > Phycisphaeraceae > JAJRRS01. Next base: position 3,454 of record CBDUNP010000137.1, read on the forward strand.
CTCATACGCCGGGTCCATCCGCAGCGACAGGTCGGTCGTCAGCATCGTCGGCAGGATCTTCTTGTCCTTATCAAATGCGTGCGGGATGATCGGCTCCGCGTCCTTGGCGACCCACTGGTGCGCCCCGGCCGGGCTCTTGCTCAACTCCCACTCGTAGCCAAAAAGAATCTCAAAGAAGCTGTGGCCCCACTTCGTTGGGGTCTTGGTCCAGGTGACTTCCAGGCCGCTGGTGATCGCGTCTGGCCCCTTGCCGCTGCCGTGCGTGCTCTTCCAGCCGAAGCCCTGCGCTTCCAGGCCCGCCGCTTCCGGGTCCGGGCCGACGTGGTCGGTCTTGCCTGCGCCGTGGGTCTTGCCGAAGGAGTGTCCGCCGGCGATCAGCGCGACGGTTTCTTCATCGTTCATCGCCATCCGCGCAAACGTCTCGCGGATGTCGTGCGCCGCCGCCAAGGGGTCGGGGTTCCCGTCGGGGCCTTCGGGGTTGACGTAGATCAGCCCCATCTGCACGGCGGCCAGCGGGTTCTCGAGGTTTCGGCTGTGCGTGTCGCCGTCGGCGTCGTCGTCGGACACGGTCGCCGAGTGCGCCTTGTCGACACCCTCCGAGCCCTGCGCGTACCGCACGTCGCCGCCAAGCCAGGTCTTTTCTGCGCCCCAGTAGACGTCCTGATCGGGTTCCCAGACGTCTTCACGCCCGCCGCCGAAGCCGAACGTCTTGAAGCCCATCGACTCCAGCGCGACGTTCCCGGCGAGGATCAGCAGGTCGGCCCAGGAGATTTTGTTGCCGTACTTCTGCTTGATCGGCCAGAGCAGGCGACGCGCCTTGTCCAGGCTGACGTTGTCCGGCCAGCTGTTCAGCGGTGCGAATCGTTGCTGCCCGCGCCCCCCGCCGCCGCGCCCGTCGCCGGTGCGGTACGTCCCGGCGCTGTGCCAGGACATGCGGATAAATAACGGCCCGTAGTGCCCGAAGTCCGCCGGCCACCAGTCCTGCGACGTGGTCATCATCTCCGCTAAGTCTTTCTTCACCGCCGCCAGGTCCAGGCTCTTGAACGCCTCGGCGTAATTAAAATCCTCGCCCATCGGGTTCGTCTTGGTCGAGTGCTGACTGAGCAGCTCGATCTTCAAGCGGTTCGGCCACCAGTCCGCGTTGGTCGTCCCCTCCCCGGCTACGGTGCTGCCGGCGGCAGAATGTTTAAATGGGCATTTAGATTCGTTAGACATCGATCGACTCCTGCTTGTAAATAATCCGGATATACATTCAGCGTGAAGCTGCTCAATCTTAATTCGACTGACCGTTACTTGTTTTGTTTCGCTTGCCTTGCTTGGCCCGCCCCGCCGTCTGACAGCGCGGGCACGTCCCCCAGTACACGACCTCCGCCTCATCGATCTCGTACCCCCGCGCGTCGTCCACTTCCATGCACGGCGCTTTGCCCACCGCACACGCCACGTCGATCGTGTCCCCACACTCACGACAGATCAGGTGGTGATGGTTGTCGCCGACACGGTCTTCGTAACGGGCCGACGACCCGGCCGGCTGAATCCGGCGGAGCACGCCCTTGTCGGTCAACAGGCCCAGCGCGTCGTACACCGCCTGCCGGGACACCGCGCTGATCTCAGCCCGGACATCCTCGACGACCTGCGCTGCGGTGCAGTGCGGACGGGCCGACACCGCCCGCAACACCGCGAGGCGCTGCGCGGTCACTTGCAGCCCCACGTCCTGGAGCGTCTTGGCTGGGTCCGGGTCTCGCATAGCCCCCCAACCTAACACAACTCTGGACCGTGTCAAATCTCAGATATGGTCTATTTCAGTCGTTTTTTCGTCAGAATCAGGGATTTTCGATCAGCGATCAGCTTTCCCAGATCAGACTTCTAAAAACCACGATGTTCCGGCGTGTGGCGGCAGGCACGGCAACTGCGGGACCGGGCCGAGGCCGTGTCCTGTGGGTCCGTCATCTGGCCGGGGCGTCCGCTACCAAGTCCCCCCCGGCCCCCGGAAGCTGGACGAATGTTCATCCGTTTCGCTTCCAGTCTCCCAGCTGTGTGCAGATGGAAACTGGCACACACCCGGGGGCGGGGGCGGGGGAGGCAGCCCTCGAGTCCCGGTCCTTTTAATCTTTGGATACTCAGGGTAGCTGTCGATCGCCGTCGTGATTATGTCGGCAGGCGTACCCGCCCCCGGAAACATTCCCAGGGACCAGGTTGCGCCTCCGTATATTCGCGGATGCGACAGGTCTGTGCGCAAAGATAGGGTTGCAGAGGCGAGGCGGAGCCTGCAAGTCTTGTGCGGGATGGGGGAAAGGGATTGATCCGGAATCTGTTTTTTTGTTTGGGGACGCGGGGTGTTTGTGCGCTCGGGGGAGGTTGGGGGAGGTATCACGGAGGGCACGGAGACGCGGAGACACGGAGGGAGGCGAGGGTGATATAGAGGCATATACCCTTTTCTTAACCCCCTTTTCTAAATCAAAAATTCTGGCGGTCGTCAGCCAGTAGCACTAAACTGGCAGCAAGATATCCGGTGGGTTGCCGGCCAGAATCAGAATGAGAGGCGTCATCTCTAAAAGGTGGTTTGTATGGAACTTTCCGATCCGGTTTCGATCTATAAGGCCGAGAGCAACCAGGACGCGAGAATGGCGCAGCTCTTTCTCGATTCACATGGCATTAATGCTGTAGCCCACGAAGACAACTCGGCAACAGGCAACTGGATGCTGGGAGCGCTAACCAGCATCCATAATTCCGAGGTGTGGGTTGATCGTACCCATGGAGAACAGGCCAAAGCCTTGATAGACGAGTACGTCGCCTAACGTCGCGATCGACGGCTTGCAGAAAAATCAAAGGAAGGCGACACCCTCGAAGTTCTCTGTGAAACTTGCGGCAAGACAATGACATTCCCAGTCGGGTTAAAAGGCAGCGTACAAGAATGTCGCCATTGCCGTAACTATGTGGACTTATCAGATGATGACGATTGGGACGTCGGCGAAACTATCGAATCAGAATAAAACGCCAGCTTCCACTCTATAGAAAATACAGGACCTTACTGATGGCCTCGGGGTTCAAAGCAAAATGCCGTGAGTGTGGCCACAATTGGGAAGGCCTCCGCACCAGCCTTACCCTTGGCCCCCATTCCCACAAAACACCCAACACCAACAGTTGGTCATGTCCATCCTGCTACCGAATGCTCTACCTGCCACAATCTCTTGAGCGGAAGAGGTGGCAAGAGTGGCACGAACAGTATCTGAAGAACACGCGGGAGATAGCCAACAATACCATGCTGGATCTGCTTGCTAAGATCGACACAGACTATGAGGCACTTGGCTGGTACACACCTCACACCATCAATATTAAGTCGTTAAACTGCCCCGGATGTTCGTCAGCAATGGTGAAATACGGCGAACAAAATTTTCGTGACACATGTCCTGCGTGTGGCGGCAATGACACCGAATCATTCGGCTATAGCTTCGTCAGCATTTCTACGAGCGATGATGGGTTCGGTTAGAAACAAAAACAACACATCAACAACCGCTCGAATAAAAATCCATATTACCCGCTTCATTTCCTTCCCTCAAGCTGTTTCCACTCCATAACTCGGCGAAGGGCAGTCGTGATCGCGTGCGATGCCTTGGGCCCATGCCACACAATCCCGCAAATCGATTTGGCGAGGCATCGACCGGGGGCATTGCGCTTCTACCAGCCATAGTGTAACACCGCCCGCGTCATAGCCTTGACGAAAAGAAGAACACCCATCACGTTTTCGGATAGCTTGCTCAACACAAACAGCATCTCCTTCAAAGATTAATTGGTAGCTGAATGATAGAACGACCGGCGTGGACTCTGGCATCTGCGACAATGCGTTATGTATTTGGGCCACAAGTGCACCGATAGACCCGAGCAAAATTTCAGGCGTATGCAGGTCGCAACGGGCTATATGCGTGGACGTTCCATCCGGCTGATTATTCTCAACCGCAAAGTAGGTTGCCAAGCCACCACAAATATCGCATGTGTTTTTCATTCTGTTGATGATTTAATCATACCGAAGGCCTCGGAATCAACCAAGGAAATTGCGTTGGGGTGTGGGGTGGGATATTGGGATGAGGGGAGCGCGCGGTGATCCCGGCCAAGGCCCTTTGGGCCATGACCGGGCTTCTGGACCAGAAGTTTGGGTCGGTAATATGTGCCGGATCCGTGGGCGCTTACCCGCGAAAGTGTGGCACCCAGCTTTAGCTGCCTCATATCA
>CBDUNP010000138.1:0-7622 GCA_965368605.1 uncultured bacterium
TCGCTGCTTCGAGGACCTGCCCGCCGGTGGTGGCGATGTCTTCGAGGATCACGACTTTCTCGCCGGGGTTCAGCTCGCCCTCGACCTGCTTGGCCGTGCCGTAGCCCTTCTTCTGATTACGGATCAGGATGAAGGGCTTGTCCGCCGCGATCCCGGTCGCGCTGACGATGGGGATGCCGCCGAGCTCCGCGCCCGCCAGCCGATCCACCCCGCCGGGCAATTCCGCGATCTTCTGTGCGAACCGCTGGGCCAGCGCCGACAAAATCTCCGGCCGGGTCTGGAACAGGTACTTATCCAGGTAATACTTACTCTTGCGCCCCGAACGCAGCGTGAAATCCCCACGCAGCAGGGCCGAGTCCGTGATCCGCTCAATCAGTTGTTCATCTGTCATGCCCGGCAGTCTAAGACGGAACCCCCCGCGTTGAAAGTCTCAAGCCTCGCCGCTTGCGGCTTACCGCTCCCCCACACAAGGCCATACCTACCGCGCCGCTTGCGGCTTAGCGCTTGCCCACGATGACGTCATATCCACGCGCATAAAAAAACCCCGTCCTGAGACGGGGTCTTGAGTTACGTTATTGAAGATTGCTTCAGCGTCGCCGGGCGATCATCGCGACGCCGCCGAGCATCCCGAGCACCAGGCTCGCCGGCTCGGGAACGACCTGCACGTCCATCGCGACCGTCTCGACGGGCAGGCCCGCGCTGCTGACGGTGATGGCGAAGTTGTATTCACCCAGCGCGTTGGGGTCGAATGCGCCAGCCGGTGGCGAGATCACGCCTGGGATGGCCGCAGCCAGGAACCCAAAGTTCAGGTTTTCCGAGCCTTCCGCCAGCGTGACACCCGGAGTTGCCGACGCGAGGATCGCGTTGGTGACATTGATCGAGCCCAGCGAGCCGATCGGCGTGTCAAAGCCCGTGTCGAAGTCGTAGTACAGGTCGATCTGGTAGTCGGCCAGGACGGGCGTTGCGCCGTTGTCGCCTTCGACTTTCAGGTAGTAGTTAAAGTTCCACAGTGCACCTTCGGTCGCGCTTTGCCCGGCCCCGCCAAAGTTGCTGCCCGGCCCGGCGTAATACGTGCCGACCCCGTCGTTGGTCAATGCCGGGTTGGAGTAGCGCTGGGTCGCGCTCATCGCCACGGTGATGGTCACGTCGCCATCGACGATCTGCGTGGAGACCGCGACTTCGTCGTTAGGGATGCCCTGGCCGCCGAAGGTGGCCTCGTCCAGCGGGCCGAACGTGTCAAAAACCGGTGTTGCTTGCGCCGCCGTCACCGCCAGCGAAGCCACAGCTACCGCCGTCAATGCAGACGCAGTCCTATTAAACAAAGTCATTTCTCCGCTCCTTAAAATAGCCTGTGATAGGCTTGTTGCCTCCGGGAAACCCCGTACTTTCTCAATCCTTAAAGTAACTGTTTCGCCCCTGAGCCGCAAGGGTCAATCTGAACAATAAACCGGATGTATGTCATTAGCTGTTGATCTACAATGGTTTATCGGGTTGGCGGCCTGGCCGGAAAGATCGCCCCGGAGGCCTGAGATCGCGCGACCCGGGCCCGCCCCATCGTGATCGGGGCGCACGCAAGCCGTCCGTGACGCCTAAGACGCCAAGGCTGGATCGTGTTGGTTCCATTCGAGGTCAGGGCTCCATGCGGTCGGTGGTGTGGTCGCGGAACCCGATGGCAAAAAGCACGAACGAGACGGCCGCGATCAGGGTCGCCCAGGCGAACACGGAAAGCACACCGCCCGCGCTGTTTTGTGCCACGACCCCGCCGAGCAGGCTGCCCACGATCCGGCCCGAGCCGTAGACCAGCATGGTGTACAGCGACTGCATCGAGTTGCGGAACGCCGGCTGGGCGCGGTGGTTCAGGTACAACGGCGGCGCGACGTGCATCGCCAGCACCATCATCCCGTGCAGGACCTGCGTGCCCACCGCGACCGCCAGGTTCGGCACGAACGCCAGCAACGCCATCCGGACCACGATCAGCAGCAGGCACGCCGTCATCAGCCGCTTGAGCCCGAAGCGTTTAATCATCCAGCCGAACAGCAGGATGAAAAACACCTCCAGCACCACACCGACCGAAGAGATCGGCCCGAGCCACGCGTCCCGCACACCGATCTGCCGCGTCATGTAGATCGGGTAGAAGCTGTAGTACGCGCCCACCGCCAGCTGCATCAGCCAGAGCGAGATACAGAACACCAGGATGTCAGGTTGCATCATCCGGCGCAACGCCTGCATCGTCGGCGTCCCCTCCCCGGGCTCCACCGGCGGGTGCGGGTCAGGCGTCTCCGACAGCGGGCCCGGAGCGCCGAACTTGCCCCGCGTGTGCGGCAGGAAGAACGTATTCGCCAGCGTCAGCAACGCCGCGAACGCGGCGCACACCAGCGTCATCTCGATCGAGAACCCCATCCACTCCATTAAGCCGTACAGCACCAGCGACGGCGCGATGAAGCCGAGCGTCCCCCACACACGGACACGGTGGTAGGGCACCGGCGTCGCGCCCGCGTCGCGCTGGCGCTTCTGCTGCGTAAACGTCAGCCCGTCCTGCAAAGACAACGCCGGGATGAACGACAGCGAGCAGAGGCAGTTCACGATCAACAGCGTCCAGAACCCGAAACACACCAGCATCAGGGCCTGCGAGATCGCCGTCGCCAGGAAGACCCAGGCCAGCAGCGTCTTGTTCTCAAATTTCAGGTCCGCCAGCAGCCCCATCAACGCAGGGGTGACCAGCACCGCGAGCCCGCCTAGCCCCTGCACGGTCCCGATCTCCGCGTCATTCAGCCCGCGGTATTCCAGGAACCGCGCCAGATATGGCGCAACACTGCCCATCACAGCGAATGACAGAAAGTATTGGGCTTTAATTGAACGCAAGAGGGTAGGGGGGGTTGGGTTTCGGGATCAGACTCCGGCCATCATAGCCCCAACGCCGGCCCCGGGCTCGCCAAGGCTCGGCCCGATACCCGGGTTACGCCCCGGGCGACCTGAATAAGATCATGGGGCGCGATGCTAACCCGCCCGATCATCGCTCCCGCAGCTTCGACAGCAGCCGCAGGATCTCGATGTACAGCCACACCAGCGTTACCAGCAAGCCAAACGCCGCGTACCACTCCATATGCTTGGGCGCACCGCGCTCGACCCCGTTCTCGATGAAATCGAAGTCCAGCACCAGATTCAACGCCGCGATGATGACCACAAACGCGCTGAACGCGATCCCGAACGGCCCGGAGCTATGGATAAACCCGATCCCCGCGCCGCCAAACATGTTCATCACCATCGATACCACGTACAGCAGCATGATCCCCCCGGTCGCCGCCACGATCCCCAGCTTAAAGTTCTCCGTCGGCTTGATCAGCCCGCTGGTGTACGCCGCCAGCAACGCGCCCAGCGTCCCGAACGTCAGCCCGACCGCCTGCACCACGATCCCCGGGTACTTCATCTCGAACATCGCCGAGATCGCCCCCAGGAACAGCCCCTCACACGCCGCGTAGATCGGGGCCGTGTAGGGCGACGCCGTCGGCTTGAAAATCGTGATCAACGCAAACACCAGCCCCCCGATCAGCCCCCCGAACATCCAGGGCATCACCGGCTCCATGCTCTGGGCCTGCGACGTCTTCGCCCAGGTAAACGCCCCCGCCGCCACCAGGATCACCAGCAGGAACCCGGTCTTGTAGACCGTCCCCTGCAGGCTCATCAGGTCGGATCGTTCCTGGGTCTGGTAGCCCCCAAAGTCTCCAAACGTCTTTTCATTCAGTGCCGGGTTCGCGGTACGCATCATGGCTTGGCCCCTTGGATCGTGTGTTCGGTGGGTATCTGACCTGGAATGATAGCCGATCGGACCGCCCCGGCCCGAATTGCCTTCCCACCACGCGCCCCGCTACCCTACACGCTCGGGTATGAACCGTGCATCAGAACTTGGAGCCGCAACCCTAACGAATCAGACCTTTTGCCATGCGCTACGCTCTTATCATCGCAGGCGGATCGGGTACCCGGCTCTGGCCGATGTCCACCCGCAGCCTGCCGAAACAACTGATCCCCTTCATCGACGGCAAGAGCCTGCTCCAGGTCGCTATGCAGCGGCTCAAGGGCCTCGTCCCCGACAACCAGATCTACATCTGCGCCGGTGAATCCCAACGCCAGGCCATGCTCGATCGGCTCCCGGGCCTGACCGACGACCGATTCATCGGCGAGCCCTGCGGCCGGGACACCCTCAACGCCGTCGGCGTCGGCGCCGCGATCCTCGGCCGAAACGACGAGAACGCCATCGTCGCCGTCTTCACCGCCGATCACCTCATCCAGCCGGAAGACCAGTTCCGTAAGGTCGTCGAGGATGGCTACCGTGTTGCGGAGGAAGAGCCCCACACACTCGTCACCTTCGGCATCAGCCCCACACACCCCGCCACGGGCTACGGCTACCTGCAGCTCGGCGAGCCCCTGGAAAAATACGGCGCGTCCGTCGTCAGCGAGTTCAAAGAAAAACCCGACCTCGCCACCGCCACCACCTACCACAAGGCCGGCCCCGAGAAATACCTCTGGAACTCCGGCATGTTCGTCTGGCGCAGCAGCGCCTTGATGGACTGCATCCGACGCTTCTGCCCCGACAACTACCTGGGCATCTCCGAGGTCGCCGACGCCTGGGACTCCGACCAGCGCAGCGAAGTCCTCGCCCGGATCTACCCGACCCTCGAAAAGGTCAGCGTCGATTACGCCATCATGGAGCCCGCCAGCCGGGACCACCGCGCCAAGGTCGTCGCCGTCCCCATGCCCCTGAACTGGCTGGACGTCGGCTCCTGGCCCGCGTTCGCCGAGACGCTCACCAAAGACGCCACCGGCAACACCGCCACCGGCTGCAAGACCCTCCTGCTGAATTCCAACAACACACTCGCAGCCTCCAGCGACCCCAACCACCTGATCACCACCATCGGCTGCGACGACCTGGTCATCATCCACACCCCGACCACCACCCTCGTCTGCAAAGCCGACCAGGCCGAGAAGATCAAGGACCTGCACAAACAGGTCGGCGAAAGCCTCGGGGAAGAATGGCTGTAAAAAAGCTCTGATCCTCCGCGCCAATCTGACAGCCACCTTCTCTGCTGTATCTCTGCGCCCTCCGCGTCCCGGCGGTTAATACTCTCCCCCCGTTCACGCTCTACTTCGCGCTCTTCGCGCCTTCGCGGTTAAACATTCTCGTTCCAAGTACAATCCCCCCATGCGCTACCTGGCTATCGACTTAGGCGACAAACGCACCGGCATCGCGGTCGGTGACGACATCACCGGCATCGCCTCGCCGATCGAGACTATCTACGCCTCGACCCACGAGCTTCGGCTCAAGGGTTTTGAGCGCGTGATTGAAGAGCAGGGCCCCGACGAGCTGATCCTCGGTGCCCCATTGAACATGGACGGCACCGACAGCCCCGGCGTTACCAAGGCCAAGGCCCTGGCCGACGAACTCACTGAAAAATTTGGTTTGAAGGTCCACCTCGTCGACGAACGCCTCACCTCCGCCGCCGCCGACGAGCAGATGGCGCAGTCCGGCCTGACCCGCGACCAGAAAAAAGCCCGCCGCGATGCGCTCGCCGCCGCCGCCATCCTCCGAAACTTTCTGGACGCCCACGGCAACCCCGCAGCCGACGAGTAGCCCGGACCGATCGGACCAAGCACTAAGTGTAAATCCATACGACACCCCAGCCCCTGCCACCTTCGCGCATTCACACACGAAGCGCCGCAACGTGTCGCGCCACATCATCCGATCCATCCGATGAATCCGAGCTGATTATTTATTCTTGGTCCCCGCTCTACGCCCGCGTCTAGAATAGCACGCCGTAGATCAGCATGAAGAACGCAAGCCCCGTCGTCGCCAACCCCGCGTAGCCCACCGAGTCGCGCATCTCCGGCGACAGGCGGTTCAATGGCTTGTTGACCTTGCTGCAGATCATCAGCAGCGCAAACTCGGCTTTCTTCAGCCCGCTGTGGTTGACGTGGACCTGCCCGTCATCAAACGCTTCGTGACCGTCTTCACCCTGGAAAGGCTCAGCAAATGCAGCCTCGGTCAGCCCGTTGTCAGGCTGACCCGATGCTTGCGCATCGTTATCTAATTCGTTGGCGACGTCGGCTGCGCTTGCGCCGCCTGCTGCCACTGCCCCGGCCTCAACCGGGACCGGCTGCGGTTCGACCGCGACAGGATCGGGCTCTGAGGCTTCAACCGGGGCAGGCACCGGCACGGGTTCGGGCTCCGGTGCGCTTGCGGCCTCGGCCGGGACGGGCACCGGTTCCGCCGCGTCACGGTCGGCCTGGGCACGTGCTTCCGCCTCTTCCTCGGCCTTCGCCTGCGCCGCCAACACCTCGTCCGTCCCCGGCGGGATGTCTGTTTCCGGCGCCGGGCCGTGTTCGATCGCCTGCTCCGCGGTTTCCGCCAGCATCGCATCGATCTGATCGATCGACACCGCGCCCGCGTCTTCGTCTTCAATAGCTGCGTCCGTGCTGGCGACAACCTCCGCAGGTTCGGCCGAATCAATGTCAGCCTCCGCCGCCCCCGCCGTCGGCTCGTCCGTGCTTGCCGCCTCGGCCGCCGCCGTTGGGTTCTGCACCTGCGTCAGCAATGAGTCCAACTGACTGGCCAGGTCGTCTTCACTCAGAGATTGCGCGGGCTCGGGTGTTTGCGATTCCGTAACCGCCTCGGCTGCGGCTTCTTGGGCTTCTGTCGATTCACTCACGGGCGATCCCGCGCCAGGCTCCGTCGGCACGGCGGTCGGGTTCTGCACCTGTGTCAGCAGCGAATCCAACTGGCTCGCAAGTTCGTCCTCGCTCAAAGGCTTGATCGGCTCGGGCTCCGGGCCGGCATCCACGGGGACGGGCTCGGGTTCGTGCTGAACGGTTTGCGAGACTTCCGGGGCTTCCGAGGCTGCGGCGGGTTCTTCGGGTGCAGCGTCTACCGACGCCGCTTCGATCGTCGAGTCGATCTGTGAATCCAACAGGTCTGACGCCATCGCCGCGATCGTGTCCGCGCTGAGGCCTTGCTCCGCAGGCGCTTCTGCCGCCGCCGCATCTTCCGCTGCCGCCGCAGGCTCGGCGGTTCGAGCATCAGCCCCCGCGTCGATGGGCGCAGGTTCAGGTTCCGCGGGTTCCGCGGCTTCCGGAGGCTGCGGGGTTTCTGGGGGTTTGTTCTTGCGCAGATCGACAGGGACCGCGTCCGGCTCAACCTCTTCCAGATCATTCAGGAGGTGGTCAAGCTGTGCTTCCAGGTCCATGTCCTGGGCGTTGGGTTCGCCTTCGGGTTGTGTGGGGTTGTCTGACAAGGTCTTTCCCGATCTCCACTCGATTGGCCGTGCCGCGATGGATATGCCATCATGCAACCGGCCCGTTTTACCTAACCGCTATACCCCGTTTTATCGACGCACCCAGGGCCCGACTCAAGCTCCCGTTGGCCGTTCCTTTAAGGGATTATTTATGCTGGACCCAGGCAAGTCACCCGCCCGCCACCGGTTTTTCTGTGCGGAGATTCCCATAATCCCCGGCCCCGACGGGCCTGCCGGGGATTCGTCGGCCAACGACCCCGGGGTATCGGACACGCCCTGCACGCTCGACCGCGCCGAGTCTCACCACGCCCGCAACGTCCTGCGCTTATCGGCGGGCAC
>CBDUNP010000139.1:0-7609 GCA_965368605.1 uncultured bacterium
GGATCGCGTCAGGGGCGGCGGGCTGGATCGTCTCGAACATCGTAAAGCTCTCTATCTGGGCTGGTGTACCGGGAAAAAAGACCGTTTAGGCCGGTAGAGTACCGCTACAGGCCTAGCCGGGCAAAGCAAGGGCCACCGCCGGCGAAACCGGGAGAATCGGATATATCCCGTAGTGTTTAGCTCGGATTCATCGGATGGGTCGGATCAGAAGCCGGGAGGTATAACGGACAGAGGGCTAACGCTCGATGCGGAAGACGATGTCGCCGTCTTCGTTGTCATCCACGCCGCCATCATCTTTGAGGTTGGTCCCGAGGCTGTAAATGATCGCCATCCCTTCTTCGACACGATACACCGGCAGTTTCCCCGTCGCGAAGTCGGTCGGTAGATCATCAAGATATGCCGGGACGAGGGCCTGTAGATCCGGCGGGTACTCGCCGTGCTCCGCGTGGTAGCCACCGATGGCGAGTACAACTGGGACGAGCTCTAACACGGCGTCATGATGTGTTTGAGTCTGATCTATTTTAGCGAACGAGAACCACTCCGAATCATACCACAGCAGGTTCGTAGCCACCGCAGTGCTGACATTGCTTTCCTTAATCAGACGATCCATCGTTTCGGATATTTCGTGTTCTGGATCAAGCACTCGACCGGCCTGATCACGAAGAGAACTCCGCTCATCCTCCACCCGGCTGATAGCCTCTTGTCTCTCGCGATAATCCACCAGATTGCTTGCATCCGTTAGATCGTTGACAAAACGATTGATAGCGCGAAGCGTCACATTTGGATCGTATTCTTCCGCAGACATTAGGCTTATCGCACGATCATCAATTAAATCCAATAAATCAAATTCGCTTAGATACTGGCCACGTCCTTTTGCACAATGCATGACCATGTCAATAGAGTAAAACCGCTCATCAAAGTCGTATGTATCAACCATCCGTATCGATGGGTGAAGGCCATTCAGTTCCAAGACCATCTTTTGGGCTAACCCTGGCGTTAGACACTTAGAAGAAGCCAGGTATGGCACCACACGATCGGCGTGCCGCTCCACCGATATCCCAACAAGCCACGGCAGAAGAATCCGCTCCCTCTTAATCAGACGCGCCATCTTTCTAAGCGCCATGGTATCTGCCCACGCGCCTTCCAGATCGCCTTGCTGAATTCTCCACTGCGCCCGCACTGCCAAGCCCCACATTATTCCCCGGACCTGCTGAAACCATTGAATGGGCTCAAGAGAAAGCATGTCCGGCTTACCCTCCTCAACAACTTTAGGGAAGTAAAACTCGGTCTTATTGGCATCTTTCACAAAACGATCTAAATAACCCGCCTGTAAATCCAGCCAGCGTCTGATCGTAGGAAATTCTGACGTTTTCCAAGGCCTGGCAGCCGCAGACTCCAAGCCCCCTGCTTTCTGATCAATCGAATAATCTACTTCCGGCGACTTCACGAAGTCCGGCAAAGTAATAAAACATTGATCTTCCGAATATCCCGTAACACTCAATTTCTTAAGAACATGATCTCGATATGTTGGCGAGGGCCATAGATTAGGATGCATCGACATCGCCACATCCACCGCAAAGTTATTCTCGGGGGTGACGCCCTCGCTGATTATTTCATTCAGGTAGGCGAGGTAGTTGATGGTGCCGTCGGGGTTCATCGGGCCGTCGATGACGGTGGTGTCCGGGCCGATCTCCAGTTTGTATTCAGCCAACCCCGGCGTGACACACCCGGCCAACACAAGCGCGGACAGAACAAATCTCAACATGGCATGCTCCCGGCTGGATAGTGAATCGGTCAACCGCATGATACCACGCCGGCCTCGGTAATCAGCATATTCACCCGCTGATCGTGCGGCTCGGTCGGCAGGTCATCCAGCAGCTGCCAGCCGTAACACAGGCCGATCGAGAACGTGTCCGGGTGGGCCGCGAGGAAGCGGTCGTAGTACCCGCCGCCCATCCCCAGGCGTTGGCCGGTGCGGGTAAACGCCAGGCCGGGGACGAGCGTGACTGCGGGGCAGGGGGACGATTCGATTGGTGAATTAACAGCGGGGACCGGCAGATTGAATTGATCCGTGCCGCCGGGTTGCAGGTCGTCCAGGCTGGCAATCAGGTGCGGCTGCATGTGGTTGTGTGCGTCGATGCGCGGGACACAGACGCGCTTGCCTTCGGCCAACAACGCCTGGATCAGCGTATTTGTCCCCGGCTCAACGCTTGACGATACATAGGTAAAGATACCGGGTGCCTCATCAACGACGTCCAAGCCTAAGAGGTGTTCCTGTATCGCCTCGGTCGCGGATTGGATCGCCTGAGCCGACATCGCCAACCGGCGGGCTTTCATGTCGGCGCGGAGTTGGGCTTTGCATCTATCCATAACAATTTAGCCCCGGGTCGACGACCCGGGGCCGCCTAAAAATCTTCCCCCCGAAATCCCCCCCCCCCACCGGGCCGGGCTGTCAATCGAAAGCATCGTATCCAAACACATCATTCAAGAGCATCCTGACTTATTCCACGCTCGCTTCGTGTTCACCGCTTGGCGTTAACCCCATCCACAAATTGTTCAAGATTCTGGTCGCGCAGGTAACACCGCCAACTGTCTCCAAAATCACGCTCGACAAATCCCAGTGTCTTGTAAAAAGCGAGGGCCGAATCGTTTCCTTTTTCGACGCCGAGCGTGAACTTTCGGTTGCCTTTGCGGTACTTATCCATGATCAGCGTTTCCATCAGACCCCGACCGACACCTGCCCGACGATGGGCCGCTGCGACGGCGATGTTCTGGATCTCAAAGCCCGGGGTCGCTGTGTGGAACTGAAACATGCTGTAACCCGCTACATAACCAATCAGTTTACCTTCCGCGATCTGCGCAACGTAGGCCTCGTAATAATCCTGATGTTTCTTTAGCAACACCGGGTCGGGCCGGGTGTCGTCCTGATGAAATAGATTCAACTCGTGCGCCAAATCAGCAAGTTGATCAACATCATCAGCCGTCGCTTTTCGGATATCAATCTCAGTCACCTGGCACCTGCTCGCTTACATAACATCTTATATCGAGAACAACGCTACTTCTTCCTCGTCTGCCGCGTGCTCACTCGTCGGGTCGATGCGCAGGTAGCCCTTCAGGATATGCACGGCCAGGTAGACGATCGGCGTGTCGATCAACGCCGCGGCGAACTTGAAGGCGTACCCCGTCGCGATGAACAGCCAGAGCTGAGGCCAGATGTCTTTATCCAGGTTGACCGGTAGCGCGTGGGCGTAGAAGTGGGTGATCGTGATGACTGCAAACGTGTCAATGAACTGGCTGACCATCGTGCTGCCGTTGTTGCGCAGCCAGAGGTGCTTGCCTTGGGTGAGCCGTTTCCAGAAGTGGAAGACGTAGACATCGACGAACTGCGCGGCGAGGTAGGCGATCATCGACGCGGTGACCGCCCCGAAGGCCAGGGTGCGGATCTGATAAAACGTCCAGCCGGTCTCACGGTAGGCCCCGACGGTTTCGTCGAAGACGGGCATCGCCGGGAACCCGCCGGGCGCGTCATTGGGCACGAAGCCCGGCAGCAGCCCCCCCGCCCAGAGGATAAAGATCACCCAGAGGTTGAGGATCAGCCCGACCAGGACGACAAAGTTCGCACGCCTTCGGCCGTAGAACTCGCTGATCAGGTCCGTACACAGAAACGTCATCGGGTAGGGCAACACCCCGACCGCGACGGCGAAGATCCAGGCACCGTCAGCAAAGTTCGGCACGCCCCACTGGAACACGCTCTGCCCGTCCACGTCCCCCCAGCTGGCCAGGACGATGAACCGGCTGATCCCCAGGATGTTCAGCATCGCCAGCGTCCCGAGAAACAGCCCCGCCATAATGAGAAACACGTTCTCTCGGCGTCGGTGCAGGACGGCCGGGTCGATCGCCGGGAGGTTGGCCACAGGCTTCGTTTCGGGTTTGGGTGTCGTATTCATTGAAGGGCCCGCCCTGACTTAAACGATAGGGTCAGGGTAGGCATCCTAATGGCCCGTGTGACCGCCAACAACACGGCGCCCCCGCGTGGCTCGGCGTATTTCCCGCCGGGTAGACCCCAGCCGTAGGGTGTATAATCCGGGGGTACTCAAGCCCCAACGCCCCGACAGGGAGGGAACCGTTATGACGACTCGAACCAAGACTTCACGAATCTACGACGGCGACGGCGATCAGCTCATGGTGGACCACGCGATCCAGGAACGCCTGATCGTCCTGCCGGACGGCCGCCCCAGTAAGCAGGTCGACAACGCCGCCCGCATCCGCCTGATGTGGGGCCAGCACCTGCTGGACGATGTGGTCGCCGGGCGGTACCGCTCGATCGTCTGCGCGGTGAATGCCGATGACAACAGCCACGGCATCATCAGCAAGCTCGCGGAGCTGGTCACCACCAGCCAGTGGACGCCCGAGTCGATCACCGCCCACACGCAGATGTTCGCCCACCGCGAGACGGTCACGGTCATCAAGTTCGACATGGACACGATCGAGGTGCTGGGCCTGCTTCGGCCGACCAACCGCGATCACCTGACCCTGCGCGACCTGGGCCAGGGCTTCTCCGTGGCCTCGGAGATGGTCAACCGCAAGCCCGGGCAGCGCAGGCCTGTCGCGTCGGTGAGTTTCCTGGGGGCCCACGCCAACGCCCTGGTCGATGAGCACGGGCAGGAGCCCAGCTTTGAGACGGTCTTGCGGACCATGCACGAGGCCGGCTTCGCCGGGGACGTGTACCCGGCGCCCTGGATGTGGGAATCGGCGCCGACCGGGGTCTACGCCCGCTACCCGTTCCCGCCCTCGCTTGGGAATATGCGTGAAGGCGGGTTCTGACGCGGCACGCGACTGTTAATCTGGGATAAATGTTGGCCTTTGTATACCAACCAGAATATGCTTCTACAGCTAGTTTGTTTCGCGGTGTGGTATGATGTATCTAAGCCATAAAGCCTGGAAGTTGAATCGTGACACCTAAACCCCTCATCGAGATCGCGGAAGCCGCCGGGTACCCGGTGGATGCTTTCCTGTTTGTGCAGCGTGGGCTGGACTTCACGGTCAAGCGCATCCACGGCAATGAGCCCGATTCAACCCCGTATGACGACGAAGACGAGGACGAAGTCCCTCAGAGCCGGCACGTCAGCGGGCAGCAGTTGTGCATGGGTCTGCGTGACTTCGCCAAGCGGGAATACGGCCTGCTGGCACGCGGAGTCCTGGCCCGGTGGAACATCCTGCAGAGTGAAGACTTTGGCCGGATCGTCTTCGCCATGGTCGACGGCGGGCTGATGCACAAGACCGATGAAGACACGATCCAGGACTTCATCGACGTCTTCCAGTTCGACGAGGCCTTCGATTCGCACCTGCTGCTGGGCGAAAACGCCTAAAAACCAATCCTAACCCGCCCTTCTGGCCGAAATAGCCCTTAGCTGGCTGTCTGATGCGCCGGCCTGATGCCCCGCAACTTTTCGGAAGGGTCAAGGATGACCGAACAGCCCAAACCCCTATGGATGCAGCGATGGTTCCAGTTGCTGCTGGGCTCCCTGGTCCTGCTGACGGTCGCGTCGCTGGTCGTGCCCTGGCTCTTGGGCTTGGTCTACGCGCTGCGGTCGGTCCTGCTGCCGCTGGTGATCGCGCTGGGGCTGGCGTACATCTTCAACCCCATCGTGACCTGGGCGAACCAGAGGCTGCACCTGCCACGCTGGGCGGGGACGTCGGGGGTGATGCTCGCCGGGCTATTGGTGACGCTGATCCTGGCGCTGGTCGTGTTGCCGCCGCTGATATCGCAGGGCGTGGACCTGATCAACAACGCCAAGGAATACCCCGACCAGATCAGCCAGCTCGTCCAGGAGCAGGCGGCGAAGCACAAAGACAAGCAACAGCCATCAACCGACACCTCAAGCGATGATGACAAACAGCTTGTATCCGAAGAAGCGCCTTCCACGGAAGCAGGCCAGCCGGTCGATGAATCGACGGAAAAGGTCGCGGACGCCCTGGCCGGCGTAGCCGACGCGGTTGAAGATGGCATCCGCAAGGAAGCTGAGAAATCAGCCGAGTCAGCGAACGCTGATCCAGACAACCCGGAGGATGAGGAAACCAAGGAAGGCTTCTTCAGCGACCTGCGTATCGTGATCGAAGAAGCCATCGGCCCGGATCAGGCAACGCTGCTGCTGGCGAACACCGCCGACTTCCTCAGCGCGATGGACTGGAAGGCGGCCGGGACTTTCCTGCTGTCATCACTGGATGTCGGTGTCGGCGTGGTCGGCTCGGCGATCAGCATCACCAGCTACTTCGCGCTGTCCGCGGTCATCATCCTGTTCTGCTTCTTCTTCTTCAGTTGGAAGCTCAACGACCTGATCGCCTGGTTCGTGCCTTTCATCCCGGTGAAGTACAAGAGCGAGGTGCTTGGGGTAGTGGTGCAGATGGATAAATCGGTGGCGGCGTTTATCCGGGGCCGGCTGATCCAGGCCGGCGTCATGGCGGTGATCCTGAGTATCGGCTGGTGGCTGGCGGGCGTGCCCAGTTGGCTGCTGCTGGGTGTGTTGTCCGGCGCGCTGAACCTCGTGCCGTTCGCGGCGGTCGTCGGGTTCCTCGCGGCGTTGATCCTCGTGCTGGTGGACTCGGTCGCCGGCGGCGGGTTCACGATCTGGGTGCTGATCTGGCCGACGGTCGTGTACATCCTGGCGCAGGGGCTGGACGGCTGGGTCGTCGAGCCGGTCGTCCAGGGCAAGGCCACCGACCTGGACCCGGTCTCCGTCCTGCTGGCGGTGATGATCGGCGGGGCCCTGGCGGGGCTCCTGGGCATGCTCATCGCGATCCCCTCCGCCGCCTGCATCAAGATCCTCTCCCGCGAGGTGATCCTGCCGCGCCTGCGTGCCCTGGCGGGGTCCGAACCGGCCCCGTAGCAAATACCGGGATTTCCCTTCCATTTCTCTAAGCCTCCGCATAAAATCAGGTGAGCCCTGCGCAGCTTTCCGACTGTGCACCCACGGGGCTGACGATTAAGAAAACGCAAACACAAGGGGCTTACGATGAAGCGTGTACTGGCCTTGACGTGCCTGACCCTGACGCTGTGGTCCACCTGCGCCTCGGCCCAGAGCCTAAGCGACCGCATCACCGCGGTCCGCGAGCAACGCCGACAGGCGGCGCAACAACAGCAGGACCACCTGGAAGCCCAGGCTCAGGAATCGCTACAGATCCCCCTGAAGATGAGCACGATCATCGACGACGTCTTCATCGACCAGACCAGCGCGGAGGACGCGTTTAACTGGTGGTCCGCCCGGACGCAGATCCCATTAGTTATCAACTGGGACGTGTTGGCGATCGAAGGCATCGACCGCGAACAACTAATCACGCTGGACCTCAAGACCGTGCCCGCACGCCTGCTGCTGGATGTCCTGATGCGTCAGGCCTCGCCTCATGTTGAACTGATCTACGAGGCGACCCCCTGGTATGTGCAGATCACGACCAAGCGTCAGGCCAACCGCCACCCGGTGATGCGCGTCTACGACGTGTCGGACATGGTGATGCGGATCCCCAACTTCACCAACGCGCCACGTCTGGACCTCAACCAGGCCTTGAGCAACACCAACAGCGGAGGCTCCGGGGGCGGCTCCGGGGGTGGCGG